>JBATEA010000064.1:0-11834 GCA_049663745.1 Steroidobacteraceae bacterium
GATCATCGACGTCGGTGGGGAATCGACACGGCCGGGCGCGGCTCCCGTGGATGTCAACGAAGAATTGCAGCGCGTGATCCCGGTGATCGAGCGCCTCGCGGGGCGGCTGGCCGTGCCTGTCTCGGTGGACACCAGCAAGCCCGAAGTGATGCGCGCCGCCATCGCGTCCGGCGCGTCGATGATCAATGACGTCACGGCGCTGCGCGCGCCTGGTGCGATTGACGCGGCAGCGGCATCGGGCGCCGCAATCTGCCTGATGCACATGCAGGGCGAGCCGCGGACGATGCAGAAGGAACCCCATTACACGGATGTGCTGGTGGAAGTCCGGGATTTCCTGCGCGCTCGCGTTGCCCGTTGTGTCGAGGCGGGCATTGCCTCGTCCCGGCTCGTCATCGACCCCGGCTTCGGGTTCGGCAAGACGCTCGGGCACAATCTGGAGTTGTTGCGACGGCTGCCGGAGCTCGCGGCGGACGGCCTTCCGGTTCTGGCCGGGCTTTCACGCAAGAGCATGATCGGCAAGCTGACCGGCCGCGTGGACAGCGAGCGCCTCGGCGGCAGCCTGGCGCTCGCAACATTTGCGATACTGTCCGGAGTGCGCATCGTGCGCGCGCACGACGTGGCCCCGACCGTCGATGCCCTCAAGGTCGTCGCCGCGATTGGGGAACCCAACGGGGAAGCGTGATGGCTAGGCGGTATTTCGGGACTGACGGTGTCCGCGGGCGCGTCGGAACGCATCCGATGACGGCCGAATTTGCGCTGCGGCTTGCAGGCGCCGCCGCACGCGTCCTCGCGCCGGATGGCGGCAAGGTGCTGGTCGGCAAGGACACCCGGCTGTCGGGCTACATGTTCGAGTCCGCACTGGAGGCAGGCTTTGTCGCTTCGGGCGTCGACGTGCTGCTGGCCGGACCGCTGCCGACGCCCGGCATCGCCTACATGGTCCAGCGCCTGAACTGCGACCTCGGAGCGGTCATCAGCGCATCGCACAATCTTTTCAACGACAACGGCATCAAGTTCTTCGACCGGTCCGGTGCCAAGCTCGCCGACGAACTCGAGGAGGCCATCGAGTCGCACCTCGACGAACCGGCGATCACCCGCGAATCGGGAGCGCTCGGCCGAGCCACGCGTGTCGACAGCGAGCGCAACCAGTACGAGGCGTTCTGCGCTTCGACATTGCCGACCGGCATGACGCTCGGCGGGCTCAAGATCGTGATCGATTGCGCCAACGGGGCAGCCTACAAAGTGGCGCCGCGCGTGCTTGCCGACCTCGGCGCGGAAATCGTGCCGATCGGCTGCTCGCCGAATGGGCGCAATATCAATGATGGCTGCGGCTCCACGAGTCCGGGCCTGCTGAAACTCACGGTCTCGGGCGTGCGCGCGGACGCTGGCATCGCGCTCGATGGCGACGGCGACCGGGTCGTCATGGTGGATCACCTTGGCCGCACGCTTGACGGCGACCAGCTGCTATTCGTCCTGGCGCGCGCAAGACTCGCAGCCGGGGAACTGAAGGGGCCCGTGGTCGGGACCGTGATGACCAATCTGGGTCTCGAGGTCGCGCTCGGCGAACTGGGCGTACCGTTCCTGCGTGCCGCGGTCGGCGATCGCAACGTGCTGCAGATGATGCGGATCCATGGCGGCAGCCTTGGCGGCGAGTCGTCCGGCCATTTGCTGTGCCTCAACAAAACGACCACCGGCGACGGCCTGATCGTGGCGCTGCAGGTGCTGGCCGTGATGAACGCGACCGGCAAGACGCTGGCGGAACTGGCGTCCGGCATGCAGAGGTTTCCGCAGCAGCTGATCAATGTCCAGATTGCGCGTCGTTTCGACGCCGCCGCCGATGGCACGGTTGCCGCCGCAATCGCGAAGGTCGAGAAGGCGCTCGGCAAGCGCGGACGCGTCGTGTTGCGCGCATCGGGCACCGAACCGGTGATCCGCGTGATGGTCGAGGGCGAGGATGCCCAGGCGGTCGCGCAGCATGCCACGGCGCTCGCGGAAGCAGTCCGTGCAGCAGCGGCGGCAAGCTGACATGCGACGCCCGATGGTGGCCGGTAACTGGAAAATGCACGGCAGCCGTGCCGATTCCGGTCGACTCGTGGATGAACTGGTCGCCATGCATGCCGGCAGCGGCGCGGCCGACGTGGTGGTTTGCCCACCGTTCGTTTACCTGCCCGACGTGGGTCGGCGCCTGCGCGGCAATGCCATCATGCTGGGCGCACAGGATGTCTGTGCCGAGGAGGCGGGCGCTCATACCGGTGAGGTTTCGGCTGCAATGCTGGCGGACGTCGGTTGCCGGTTCGTCATCGTCGGGCATTCCGAGCGCCGCGCCCTGTATGAAGAGGACGACGCGCTGGTCGCGCGGAAGTTCGTTGCCGCTCTGCGCCACGGCCTGGCGCCCATACTTTGCGTCGGGGAGACCCTCGAGGAACGCGAGCGCGGCGCGACGCACGAAGTCGTGACGCGCCAGCTCCGCGCGGTGCTCGATGCCAGCGGCGTCGGCGGATTCAGCGCCGCCGTCGTGGCCTACGAACCGGTCTGGGCGATCGGCACGGGGCGCACTGCGACGCCCGGGCAAGCGCAGGAAGTACATGCCTTGATCAGGGGCCGAATTGCCGAAAAGGATGTTACAATTGCGGCTTCCCTTCGGGTTCTATACGGGGGCAGCGTCAAGGCGTCGAACGCCGTGGAGCTGTTCGCGAATCCGGATGTGGACGGCGGCCTGATCGGCGGCGCATCGCTGAAGGCGGATGAATTCGGAAAGATCTGCGCTGCGGTCAGGAAGTGACCGCGACGCGGTCGGATTGCAGGCCATCATGCTTCAACACCTGATCACAATACTGCACGGAATACTGTGCGTCGCCATCGTCGGGCTCGTGCTGCTGCAGCGTGGCAAGGGCGCCGATGCGGGCGCGGGCTTCGGCTCGGGCGCTTCGGGCACCGTATTCGGCGCGCGCGGCTCCGCGACCTTCTTCTCGAAGCTGACCGCGGTGCTGGCGACGCTGTTCTTCATGACCAGCATGTCGCTTGCCTGGTTCGCGACCCGGCCGCAGGTGCGACAGCCAGACAGCCTGGTCGACCAGCTCGGCACGCAGCCCGCTGCATCAGCGCCCGCACCTGTACCCGCGGGCGCAGACAGCGACACGGTGCCGAAACTGCCGGAACCTGCGCCAGCGCCTGCACCGCCGGCCGACCAGTGATCAGGATTCATTCTTATTCCCTGTTGCCGACGTGGCGGAATTGGTAGACGCGCTAGCTTGAGGGGTTAGTGGGGTAACCCGTGTGGGTTCGAGTCCCACCGCCGGCACCATTCAGTTTCCAGACGTTGCATGCGCAGGGGTCCCACGGGGCCCCGCGGACGGTTACAATGCCGCGAGTTTTTGCGGGCCCGGGAGTGGCCCGCGACGGTCGGCATCGTGCTGCAGAACTACCTGCCCATACTGATATTCCTGGCCGTCGCCGGCGCCTTCGGCCTGCTGCTGCTGGTGCTCGGCTTCGTAATGGGGCCGCGTCGCCCTGATGCCGCGAAACTCTCGCCATATGAATGCGGGTTCGAGGCCTTCGAGGACTCGCGCACCAAGTTCGACGTGCGTTACTACCTCGTCGCGATCCTGTTCATCATCTTCGACCTCGAGATCGCCTTTCTTTTCCCGTGGGCGGTTTCCCTCGATTCCATCGGCGGCTTCGGCCTGCTGTCGATGGGCGTATTCCTGGGCATCCTCGTGATCGGCTTCGCCTACGAGTGGAAGAAAGGAGCGCTTGAATGGGACTGAGCACCGAATCGCCGGTCATCCAGGGAAGGGGATTCGTCACGACGACAGTCGACGGCCTGATGAACTGGGCACGAACCGGTTCGCTGTGGCCGATGACCTTCGGCCTCGCCTGTTGCGCCATCGAGATGATGCATGCCGGCGCGTCGCGCTACGACCTGGACCGGTTTGGCGTCGTGTTCCGGGGCAGCCCGCGACAGTCCGACGTGATGATCGTCGCCGGCACGCTGGTCAACAAGATGGCCCCGGCCCTGCGCAAGGTCTATGACCAGATGGCCGAGCCGCGCTGGGTGATCTCGATGGGCTCCTGCGCCAATGGCGGCGGCTATTACCACTATTCCTATGCCGTCGTGCGCGGCTGCGATCGCATCGTGCCGGTCGATGTCTACGTGCCGGGCTGTCCACCGACCGCCGAGGCGCTGATCTACGGGATCCTCCAGCTGCAGGACAAGATCCGCCGTAGCAGCACCATTGCGCGCGGTTGAGCATGAGCAGACTTGCGACAACGGCACAGGCCCTTGAATCCAGGATCGGCGCAAGAGCCAGGCGTGTCCCGTCGCTCGCCGACGAGCTGACCGTCGAAGTCGCGCCGGAGCAGCTCGTGCCGGTCTGCAGCGACCTGCGCGACATGCCGGAACTCGGCTTCGAGCAGCTGATCGACCTGTCCGGCATCGACTACCTGGAGTTCGGCCGTGCCGAATGGACGACCGAGGCCGCCACTTCGTCGGGGTTCAGCCGCGGTGTCGAACGTGAAGGAACGAACGATTCTGCGGGCGAGCCGCGATTCGCCGTCGCGTATCACCTGCTGTCCGTTTCGCGGAACACCCGGCTTCGGGTCCGTTGCAAGTGCCCTCCCGGCGAGCCGCCGATGCTCGACTCGGTGACGGACATCTGGGCATCCGCCGCCTGGTATGAACGCGAGGCGTTCGACCTGTACGGAATCCTGTTCCGCGGTCACCCCGACCTGCGCCGGATCCTGACCGACTACGGATTCATCGGCCACCCGTTCCGGAAGGATTTTCCGCTGATCGGGAATGTCGAGGTGCGCTACGACCCGGCCAAAGGCCGCGTCGTCTACGAGCCGGTCAGCATCGAACCGCGCGTCACCGTGCCAAAGGTGATCCGCAGGGAGCGTGTCCGCGTGGATGCGTCGGCGGAGCGGAAGAACGATGCCTGAAATCCAGAATTTCACGCTGAATTTCGGGCCACAGCACCCGGCTGCCCACGGCGTGCTGCGCCTGGTGCTCGAGATGGACGGCGAGGTCATCCAGAAAGCCGACCCCCACATCGGGTTGCTGCATCGCGCGACCGAGAAGCTGGCCGAGTCGAAGCCATTCAACCATTCGATCGGCTACATGGACCGGCTCGACTACGTGTCGATGATGTGCAGCGAGCACGCCTATGTGCGCGCCATCGAAAGGCTCCTCGGGGTGCAGGCACCTGAACGCGCGCAATACATCCGCGTGATGTTTGACGAGATGACCCGCATCATGAATCACCTGATGTGGATCGGGTCGCATGCGCTCGACATCGGCGCGATGACGGTTTTCCTCTATGCATTCCGCGAGCGAGAGGACCTGATGGACTGCTACGAGGCGGTTTCTGGCACGCGCATGCATGCGACCTACTATCGCCCCGGCGGCGTCTACCGCGACCTGCCTGCAACCATGCCGACCTACGAAGCTTCGCGGTGGCGCAGCAAGCGCGATGCAAAGCGGCGGAACGAAGCCCGCTCGGGCACGCTGCTCGACTTCATCCAGGATTTCACCGAGCGCTTTCCGAAGTGCGTGGACGAGTACGAGGCGCTCCTGACCGACAATCGCATCTGGAAGCAGCGCACCGTGAATATCGGTGTGGTGACGCCGGAGCGCGCGTTGCAGCTCGGATTCACCGGCCCGATGCTGCGCGGATCCGGCATCGAGTGGGACCTGCGCAAGAAGCAGCCTTACGCCGCATACGACAAGGTCCAGTTCGACGTGCCGGTCGGCGTCAATGGTGATTGCTACGACCGTTACCTGTGCCGCATGGAGGAATTCAGGCAATCGAACCGCATCATCCGCCAGTGCGTCGACTGGCTACGTGCCAATCCCGGTCCCGTGATGCTCGATGACCACAAGGTTACGCCGCCGCGCCGCGGCGAGATGAAGGATGACATGGAATCGCTGATCCATCACTTCAAGCTGTTCACCGAAGGCTATTGCGTGCCCGAAGGCGAGACCTATGCGGCCGTCGAGGCCCCGAAAGGCGAATTCGGGATCTGGCTGGTGTCGGACGGCGCCAACAAGCCCTATCGCGTCAAATGCCGCGCACCGGGATTTGCCCACCTCTCGGCAATGGACGAAATGGTCCGTGGCCACATGCTGGCCGACGTCGTCGCGGTGATCGGGACGATGGACATCGTTTTCGGGGAGATCGACCGTTGAGCGAAGCGAACGCCGGCCAGTTGTCGGAGCACGCGCGCCACGAGATCGATCTCTGGCTCGCGAAGTTCCCGCCGGACCACCGCCGTTCCGCGGTCATCGCGGCGCTGCGCGCCGCCCAGCACCAGAATCACGGCTACCTGACGACCGAGCTGATGGACGCCGTCGCCGCCTATGTCGGCCTGCCGCCGATCCAGGTCTACGAGGTCGCAAGCTTCTACTCGATGTTCGAGACCAAGCCGGTCGGGCGCATCCATGTCTCGATCTGCACCAACATCAGCTGCATGCTCTGCGGCGCCGACCGGGTGGTCGCGGCGGTCGAGCGTCATCTCGGCATTCGCACGGGCGAGAGCACGCCCGATGGAAAGATCTACCTGAAACGCGAGGAGGAATGCCTGGCGGCCTGCAACAACGCGCCGATGATGATGGTGGACCATGTCTATCACGAGAACCTGACGCCGGAATCGGCGATCAAGATTCTCGATGCGCAGGATTGAGCGGATGCCGCGCGCAATGAACCAGGTCGTGTTCGAGCCGCTTCAGCATGCGCACAGCTGGACACTCGACGTCTATCGCAAGTGCGGTGGCTACGAGGCCTGGGAAAAAATCCTGCGTGAAAAGACGCCGCGCGAAGCGATCATCGAGGAGGTCAAGGCATCTGGCCTGCGTGGCCGAGGTGGCGCGGGCTTCCCCACGGGCGTGAAGTGGAGCTTCATGCCGCGCAATGCGCCGGGGCAGAAGTACGTGGTCTGCAACTCGGACGAGAGCGAACCCGGCACCTGCCACGATCGCGACATCCTGCGTTACAACCCGCATTCGATTATCGAGGGCATGGCGATCGGCGGTTACGCGATGGGCGCTACCGTCGGATACAACTACGTGCGCGGCGAATTCCTCGCCGAGCCCTGGCCGCGATTTGAGGCTGCGCTCAGGGAGGCCTACGCCGCCGGGCTGCTCGGTCGCGACATCAAGGGCTCCGGAATCGATTTCGACCTGCACGGCGTGGCCGGCGCCGGAGCCTACATCTGCGGCGAGGAAACGGCGTTGCTGGAATCGCTCGAAGGCAAGCCCGGCAAGCCGCGCTTCAAGCCGCCGTTTCCCGCGAACTTCGGCCTCTACGGCCGGCCCACGACGATCAACAACACCCAGAGTTTCGCGGCCGTGCCGGCGATCATGCGCAAGGGCGCGAAATGGTTCGCCGAGCTTGGCGTGCCGAACTCGGGCGGCACGGCGATATTCTCCGTATCGGGACACGTGAACCGGCCGGGCAACTACGAACTGCCCATGGGCATTCCATTCCGCGAATTGATGGACATCTGCGGCGGCATGCGCGGCGGCCGCAGGCTGAAAGCCGTGATTCCCGGCGGTTCGTCGGTGCCGGTGCTGCCCGCCGCCCTGATCATGGACTGCACGATGGATTTCGATTCGCTGCGTAATGCCGGTTCCGCGGTCGGCTCAGCGGCGGTCATCGTGATGGACGAGACTACCTGCATGGTGCGCGTGCTGGAACGGATCTCGCGGTTTTACATGGCGGAATCCTGCGGCCAATGCACGCCGTGCCGCGAAGGCACGGGCTGGCTGACGCGCATGCTGCGCCGCATCCTGGCCGGGGAGGGGCGCTACGCCGACCTGGACCTGCTGGTGCAGGTCGCGAACCAGATCGAGGGTCACACGATCTGCGCACTCGGCGACGCGGCCGCCTGGCCGGTACAAAGTTTCCTGCGCCACTTCCGGCATGAATTCGAATACATGATCGACCACGGCGGCCAGAGCATCGTCGACGCCCCGTCGCAGGCCGTCGCGTGAGCGACGACATGGTCAACATCGAGGTCGACGGCCGGCCGCTAAAGGCGCAGAAGGGCCAGATGGTCATGCAGGTGACCGATGTCGCGGGCATCTACGTGCCGCGCTTCTGCTACCACGAGAAACTTTCGATCGCCGCCAATTGCCGCATGTGCCTCGTGGAGATCGAGAAGGCGCCGACGCCGATGCCTGCCTGCGCGACGCCGGTCGCCGAGGGCATGAAGGTCTTCACCCGCTCGCCGCGCGCCATCGCCGCGCAAAAAGCGACGATGGAGTTCCTGCTGATCAACCATCCACTCGACTGCCCGATCTGCGACCAGGGCGGCGAGTGCGAGTTGCAGGATCTCGCGCTCGGGTTCGGCAGCGCCTCGTCGCGCTTCGACGAGCGCAAGCGGGTCGTCAAGGACAAGGACCTTGGCCCATTGATCTCGACCGACATGACGCGCTGCATTCATTGCACGCGCTGCGTGCGTTTCACCGCCGAAATTGCGGGACTCCAGGAACTCGGCGCCACCGGCCGCGGCGAGGACATGGAGATCGGCACCTGGATCGAGCGCAGCGTCGATCATGAGCTGTCCGGGAACGTGATCGACCTGTGCCCGGTCGGTGCGCTGAATTCAAAGCCCTTCCGGCACCGCGCGCGCTCCTGGGAGATGACCGAGCACGAGCTCGTGTCGCCGCACGACGCCACCGGCACGAATCTCTACGGTCACGTACTGCGCGGCCGGCTGATGCGCGTCGTGCCGCGCCGGAACGACGACATCAACGAAACCTGGATCGCCGACCGCGACCGCTTCTCCTGCGAAGGGATCTACTCGGCCGACCGCCTGCAGGCGCCGATGATGCGTGTCGAAGGGCGCCTGCGCGAAGTCGCATGGGATGTCGCGCTCGCGGCGGCCGCCGACATTTTGAAAGCTGCGGCGCCCGGCGGCGCGGGCAGGGTCGGCTTTCTCGGGTCGCCAGGTGCGACGACCGAGGAGCTGTTCCTGCTCGGGCGTCTTGCCCGGGGCATGGGCTCGCATAACGTCGATACCCGGCTGCGCCAGCAGGATTTCAGGGACCAGGACCAGGATCCCGCTTATCCGGGCATTGGCTGCGCACTGCGTGACATCGAATCGCTGGAATCACTGCTGCTGGTCGGTTGCCATGTGCGCGAGGAAGCGCCGCTCGTCGCCCATTGGGTACGCAAGGCGGCATTGCGGGGCGCTCGGGTCGACTTCCTGACGACCGTGGCGCAGGAATGCCATTTCCCCGTGGGCCACCAGATCGTCGTGCAGGCCGCCGAGCTTGCGGGCGAGTTCGCCGGGCTGCTGCAGGCGGCAGTTGTCCGCGGCGGACAGTCGGCGCCGGCGCCGATTGCGACGTTGATCGGCAAGACGGTGGCCCCGGATGCGCAGCGCCAGATCGTCGATGCGCTCGCGAGCGGGCGTGCCGCCATCATCCTGGGCGGTATCGCGATGCGCCACACGCGTTTCGCCGATCTGCGTGCTGCAGCAGCGGCCCTGGCCAGCCTGACGGGTGCGACGCTCGGTTACCTGCCGGATGGTGGCAATGCCGCGGGCGCCGCGCTCGCAGGCGCACTTCCGCACCGGTTGCCAGGCGGCCGGCCGGATCCGCAACCCGGCTTGCATGTGCGCCAGATGCTCGAGTCGCCGCTCGCGGCCTGCCTGATGTTCGGAGGGATTGAGCCGGAATGCGACCTCGGATCCGGTAGTGCGACCGTACTGACATGCCCGCAACTCATCGCGATCACGCCATTCGCGAGTGCTTCGTTGCTGGGTTGCGCGCAGGTCCTGCTGCCGATGGGCACATTTGCGGAGACTTCGGGAACCTATGTCAATGCCGAAGGGCGCTGGCAGGAAACGCGCGGATGCGCGCAGCCGGTGGGTGATGCGCGGCCTGGCTGGAAAATCCTGCGCGTGCTCGGCAACCTGCTCGATCTCGACGGTTTCGACTATGGCAGTTCGACAGACGTGCTGGAAGAACTGCGCGGCCAGATCGGCAAAGTCGACTTTGACGGCAAGTTCACGAGCCAGCGTGCGATCGACCTTGGCCGGGGCGGTACGACCAGCGAGGTCGCGATCTATCAGGCGGATGCCATCGTGCGCCGGGCGACGCCGCTGCAGAAAACGCGGGCCGGGCAGGCCGCGGCAGCCGCGGGCTGATGCCGATGGAAAAACTCATTTCAATGTGGAACGCGATACCGCCGGATCTGCAGGCGGTCATCATCGTGACGATCCAGATCGTCGCGGTGATGATGGCGGTCATCATCGCAGTCGCGATGCTGACACTGGCCGAGCGCAAGGTGATCGGCTACATGCAACTGCGCATTGGCCCGAATCGGGTCACTTTCTTCGGCCTCAAGCTGTTCCGCGGCATCGCCCAGCCGTTCGCCGACGTCTTCAAGCTGGTTCTCAAGGAAATCATCGTTCCGGACGCCTCGTCGCGCCTGCTGTTCCTGATGGCACCGCTGATCGTGCTGGTGCCCGCGCTCGCGACCTGGGCGGTCGTGCCATTCTCGCCGGAATTCGTTCTGGCGAACATCAATGCTGGCCTCCTGTACGTGCTGGCGCTGACCTCGCTCGGCGTCTACGGCGTGATCCTCGCGGGCTGGGCCAGCAATTCGAAGTACGCGTTTCTCGGCGCCATGCGTTCGGCGGCGCAGATGGTGGCCTACGAGATTGCGATGGGCTTTGCGCTGGTCGGTGTCCTGATGGCGGCCGGCAGCCTCAACCTCGGCGAAATCGTGCGCTCCCAGCAGGGCGGTCTCGTCAGCTGGAACTGGTTCTGGTTGTTCCCGCTGTTCATCGTCTATTTCGTGTCCGGTCTTGCAGAGACCAATCGCGCGCCATTCGACGTCGCCGAGGGCGAATCGGAGATTGTTGCGGGCTTCCACGTCGAGTACTCGGGTGCGGCATTTGCTGCGTTGTTCGCGCTGCCCGAATACGCGAACATGATCCTGGTCTCGCTGCTGTGCCCCGTGTTCTTCTTCGGCGGATGGCTGTCGCCATTCCAGGGTTATGTGCCCGACGACTGGTTCATCGCGCAGCCCGGTTTTTACTGGCTGTTCCTGAAGACCTGCTTCTTCCTGTTCGTGTTCCTGTGGGTGCGCGCCACTTTCCCGCGCTACCGCTACGACCAGATCATGCGGCTCGGCTGGAAGGTGCTGATCCCCGTGACACTGGTCTGGATCGGGGTCGAGGCCGTGCTGGCCTGGCTGCAGGTCGGTCCATGGGCGCATTGAGGCCGTGATGAAACGCATCGGATCGATATTCCGCACGCTGTTCCTGTCCGAGCTTCTGGTCGGGCTCTCGGTCACGCTGCGGAACTTCTTCCGCCGCAAGGTCACGCTGCACTATCCGGAGGAAAGGACGCCGCAGTCACCGCGATTCCGCGGGCTGCACGCGCTGAGGCGGTACCCAAACGGCCAGGAGCGCTGCATTGCCTGCAAGTTGTGCGAGGCGGTCTGCCCTGCGCTCGCGATCACGATCGAGTCCGATGTCGGCCCGGACAACACGCGGCGTACGACGCGATATGACATCGACCTGTTCAAGTGCATCTATTGCGGGTTTTGCGAGGAGGCCTGCCCGGTCGACGCCATCGTCGAGACGCGGATCCTCGAATACCACATGGAGAACCGCGGCGAGAACATCATGACGAAGGACAAGCTGCTTGCGATCGGCGAGCGCTACGAGGCGATGATCGCGGCCGACAAGGCCGCGGACGCACCCTACCGGTGAGCTGAAATGCTGGTGACGATACTTTTCTATGCATTCTCGGCCGTGCTGGTCGGCGCAGCGCTTGGCGTGATCCTGGCGCGAAATCCGGTCCATGCGGTGCTGTTCCTGGT
>JBATEA010000065.1:0-8436 GCA_049663745.1 Steroidobacteraceae bacterium
GCATCGCGCGGCGTCATGCCGTCCTCGATGTGCCGCTCGACGTTCTCGACCACGACGATCGCGTCGTACACGACGATGCCGATCGCGAGGACGAGGCCGAAGAGCGTCAGCACGTTGATCGAGAAGCCGAGCAGCCAGAGCACGGCAAAGCTGCCGATGATCGACACCGGGACCGCGATCAGCGGGATCAGCGAGGCGCGCCAGGTCTGCAGGAACAGGACGACGACGATGACGACGAGCGCGATCGCCTCGAGCAGCGTCTCGATGACCGAGCGGATCGAGTCCTTCACGAACACTGTCGGGTCGTAAACCACCGACCAGTGCACGTCTTCCGGGAATCCGCGCTCGAGGTCGGCCATGCGGTTGCGAATGGCATCGGATAGCTCGATCGTGTTCGCACCGGGTGCCTCGAAGATCGCGATGGCGGCCGCGTCCTCGTTATTCAGGAGCGACCGGATTGCGTAGCTGTTGGCGCCGAGTTCGATGCGGGCGACATCCTTCAGGCGCGTCAGCTCCGCACCTTCGGCCTTCAGGACCACGTCGCCGAAGGCTTCCGGCGACGCCAGGCGGCCCTGTGCGTTGACCGAAACCTGCAGCACGGAGCCTGCCGGAGTCGGCGGGCTGCCGATGCTGCCGGCGGACACCTCGACATTCTGTTCACGGATCGCGTTGACGATGTCGCCGGCTGAGAGCCCGCGTGCAGCGGCGCGCGCCGGATCGATCCAGATGCGCATCGCATAATTGCCGATGCCGAAGGCGAACGCCTGGCCGACGCCTGGCAGGCGCGCGAGTTCGTCCCGCACCCGCAGGTTGGCGAAATTGGCGAGGTACAGCGCGTCATAGGTCTTGTTCGGCGAGTCGAGGTGCACGACCATCGTCAGGTTTGGCGAGGCCTTGACGGTCGTGACGCCGAGCGAGCGCACCGCCTCGGGCAGGCGCGGAATCGCCTGTGCGACCCGGTTCTGCACCTGCACCGCGGCGAGGTCAATATTGGTGCCGCCCTTGAAGGTCACGGTCAACGACATCTGGCCGTCCGAGCTTGCCGTCGACTTCATGTAGATCATGTTCTCGACACCGTTGACGGCCTCTTCCAGCGGCCCGGCGACGGTGTCGGCGATGGTGCGCGGGTTCGCGCCAGGATAAGTCGCCGTCACCTGCACCGACGGCGGGACGACATCCGGGTATTCGCTGATCGGGATGTTCGGGATCGACATCAGTCCCGAGACCAGGATCAGCGTCGACAGCACGGTCGCCAGGATCGGGCGGTCGATGAAGATCCGTGAAAAGTCGGTGTGCTTCGACATGACGACTCAGCCGGTGGCGGCCGCAGGCGCCGCCGCGGGCGGCGGCGCCGGCAGGTCCGGCTGGTCCATCGGCACGTCGCGCGGCTTCACCGGCTGCCCGGGGAAGAAGATCTTGCGCATGCCGTTGACGATCACCTTGTCGCCAGGCTTCAGGCCCGACTCGACGACGACCAGGCCCTCGACATGCGGGCCGATCTTGACGTCGCGCCGCTCCGCGGCATTGCCCTTGCCGACGATGTAGACATAGCGGCGGTCCTGGTCGGTCAGCACGGCCTGCTCATGAATGAGCAGCGCATCCTTTTGCGATGCGCCGAGCAGCCGCACGCGCGCAAACAGCCCGGGCGTGAAGATGCCGTCCGGATTCGGCAGCACCGCGCGGGCCCGAATCGTCCCGGTCGCCGGGTCGAGCGCGTTGTCCACGAAATCCACTTCGCCCTGGTGCGGGAAGCCTTCCTCGTTGGCGAGCCCCACCAGCACCGGATTGCGCGCATCGCGCGAACTCTCGCGCGTGCCGTCACGGGCGAGCTGCTGGTAACGCAAGTACGCGCGTTCGTCGCCTGTGAACGTGACATAGACAGGGTCGATCGAAACCACCGTCGTCAGCACCGTCTCATTCGGTGACACGAGATTGCCGGGCTTGACGAGCGCCGCTCCCGCGCGGCCGTCGAATGGCGCGGTCACGCGCGTGAATTCCAGATTGAGCTCCGCCCGTGTCAGCTGTGCGCGCGCGGCCTGCAGGTCGGCCTCGGCCTGCTGCGCCTCCATGCGCCGCTGATCGAGCTCGCCCTGCGACACCGCGCGGGCGGCGATCAGCGACTCGGCGCGACCGAGTTCCTGCCTGGCGAGTGCGACACGTGCCTCGGCACGGCTGGTATCCGCGCGCGCGGCATCGGCCGCCGCGCCGTACTCGCGGTCGTCGATCGTGAACAGCAGTTGACCCTTCTTGACCAGGCCGCCTTCCGCGTAATGAATCCGACGCAGGTGCCCCGTTACCCGCGGACGGATCTCGGCCGAATCGATGGCCTCGACGTGGCCGCTGTACTCGTCCCATTCCGTGACGGACTTCTTCACCACTGCGGCGACACTGACATCCGGGGGCGGGAAACCCTGTTGCCCGCCCGCGCCGCCGCAGGCCGCAAGCGAAAGCGACGCAATCGCGGCCGCAGTGAGGCTAGTCAGGCGGAAGACCACCTTGCTTTGGGACGGAATCATGCTTCAGGCTTCCTTGGCGATTCTTCGGGATCGTTCTTCGCCCCATTCGCGGGCGAGTCGCTCCATCATGGAAATGAGCCGCGCCCTGGCCGGCGCCGGCATCGAAAACATCTGGAACAGTTCCTGCCACATCAAGCCTTCGGCGGCGAGGTGCAGGATGTGCAGGCGCAGGTCGCGCTCGGTCCACTGCTTGTGCCCGAGCCGTCCCTGCAATTCTTCCCGGCAGGGATCCATCAGCGAAGGGTCCAATGTCGCGGCCGACAGCATCCCGCAGAGGAACCTGCGGTGGGATTCGTCCTGCGAGGTGTAGGTGCGGATGAAGCCGAGCAGCCGCGCGGTCTCGGGATCGCAATCGGTCGGCGTCAGGGCGGTCTCGGACTCCTCCCACTGCGCGAAATCGGACTCGAGCAGCCCGCGCAACAAGTCTTCCTTGGTCGGGAAGTGGTAAGTGATGCCGCCGCGCGTGACGCCGCTGACCTTGGCCAGTTCGTCGAAGGTCAGGCAGCCCGCGCCGTCCTTCTCGACGATCTGGCGGGCGGCGGCGAGGATTTTCTCTTTTGCCAGCGGCGGACGTGACATGGGATAACTATACAGAACATTCTGTATAGCTATCAAGAGTGGGGCAAAAGGCTGTTTGGGGGCCTAGAGCCAGCCGCGACGGCGGAAATAGACGTAGGGCAGCACTGCGGAGACCACGATAAAGCCCAGCGCGACCCAGTAGCCATAGGGCTTGTCGAGCTCCGGCATGAAGTGGAAATTCATGCCGTAGATGCTCGCGATCAGGGTCGGCGGCAGGAACACGGCGGCCGCGACCGAGAAGATCTTGATGATGTTGTTCTGTTCGATGTTGATCAGGCCGAGCGTCGCCTGCAGCATGAAACTCGACTTGTTCGCGACGAACGATGCGTGATCGGCGAGTGCGAGCACGTCGCGCGACATGCTGCGATAGCGCGCGCGCAATTCGTTCGGTATCTGGACGGCGGTGGACTGCTGGAGGAACGTGAGCTGGCGCGCGAGCGTCACGAGGCTTTCGCGCGCCTTCGATGTCAGGTCACCGTCGCGGCCGATGCGTTCCATGACGTTGCGCAGGTTGCGCGGCTGGGCAGGTGCCTTCGATTCCGGCGCAAATACGCTGGCAGAGAGATCGTCGAGCCCGACGCCCACGCGCTCGAGCACATCGGCCGTGCGCTCGATGATCGATTCGAGGAGTCCGGCCAGGATGCCCGGCGCAGTCGTCGCGGCCGCCGGGTGGCGTTCCGCGTAGGCGACGAAGCGGCGAAACGGCAGCGGATCGACGTAGCGGTTCGTGATCAGCCGGTTGCGCGACAGGATGAAGGTGACCGCGGCGGATTCCGGTCGGTCGGTATCTATTTTCGTGACCACGGTCGCGGTCATGTACAGCGTGCCGTTTTCTTCGTAAAGGCGGTTCGAGGTCTCGATCTCCCGCATTTCCTCGCGCGAGGGCACGTCGATCGCCAGCAGCCGCTCGACCGCACGCTCCTCGGACAGGGTCGGTTCGAGCAGGTCCACCCAGACGCATGCCTCCGGAATATCCGCCGGCGGCGGATCGAGGCGGTCAAGCCCCTGGTTGCCGGGAACGAAGCAGTTCAGCACGCCGGCGATACCTCAGGGTGTACCGTGCTCGCGAGCCGCGAGGTCGTCGATCAGCTTGAACAGTTCCTTGCGTCCTCCCGCCATGCCAACGTCGGTCTCGTACTTGCCCTGCACGACGACGATCGGCGTGTGATCGAGCCTGTAGCGATGCGCGAGGTTCTCGGCCTGGCGCAGCTTGGTTTCGGTCGAAAACGTGCGGTACTGGCGGGCGAAGTCCTCGGCCGAAACGCCGTGGGACATCAGGAATTCGCGCGCCGCCTTCTCGGTCGCCGCAAGGTCCACGCGATTTCCGCGCACGACGGTCAGCGGCCGGCTGCGGACGTGGATCTCGCGAAATACTTCGGAGTGCAGCTTGTCGACGAGGCCGAGGCCCTCGATCGTGAAATACAGCCGCGCATCCTCGCGCGTGACTTCATTGAAGATGACTGGCACGCGCCTCAATTGCACCCAGGCGGGCTTGCCGGCCTCCCAGGCCACGAGCTGCGGCTCGAGTTCGAAGCAGTGCGGGCAGCCGTACCAGAAGCCCTCGATGACCTCGACGTTGCCCGGCGGCACGTTGACCGGCTGGGCGACGGCGAACTCCGTGTAATTCTCGTCCTTCTTCCAGTCGAGCGGCGCGCTGGCGGGCGCGGCGGGCGTATTCGCATCCACCGCCGCCGCGACCGGGCTCGTCGTGGTAGTGCCGGCATCGACGGACTCGCCGTCGTTTTCACCCATGGCCTGTTGCGTTTCCGCGGGTGGCTTCGACGGCCCGGCTTCGGAAGCGGGGGGAACGGCCTGCTCTGCAGTTGCCGCCGGTGACGCAGGGGCTTCGTCAGGCGCTTTCTTGCCGCAGGCGGCCAGCGAGCACATGACAATGAGCGTGCAAAACAGGAGCCTCGTCATCGGTGTCGTCCTCTTGATGCTGATGTATCAGCGCAGTCCCTGGGTATAGGAGGCGATTGCGCGCATCTCTTCGTCGGTCAGCCTGGCTGCGATGACCTGCATGATGTCGTTCCCCGGCGAGCGGCGCCTGCCCTCGGCAAAGGCCTTGAGCTGGTTGTACGTGTAGACCGAATGCTGTGCGCGAAGTGCCGGGTACCTGGCCGGCCCATTGCCCTTGCCCTGCGGACCATGACAGGCGATACAGGCCGGCAGTCTGCGCTCGGTGTCGCCGCCGCGATAGAGCTTTTCGCCGGCCCTGTAATTCGACGGATCGGCTTCGAGCCCTGCCGGCGCCTGGCTCGCGAAATGCGCCCCCAGGTCCTGCATGTCCTGCTCCGAGAGCACGGCGGCATTCGGCATCATCAGCGGATTGTCGCGCGTGGCCTGCTTGAATTGCTGGAGCTGGGCGACGATGTAACTCTCATGCTGGCCCGCCAGATTTGGCCATTCCGGGTTGACGCTGCTGCCGGTCGCACCATGACAGGCGCCGCAAACCGCGGCTTTCTGCGCTCCGGCCGCGGCATCGCCGGCGAATGCGGGCGCCGCGGACACGGTCGTGAGCGCCAGGGCGGCAAGCAACGAAAACGTCATTTTCATCGGCGAAACTCTCCGGCAGTGCCTTGGACGGGTATTCGGGGTAGCTGTTAGACTGCCCGCCGACGGGCCCGGAATTATACGCAAGCCACCGGTGCTGCCGTCCACCCGCCGATGTCTCATTACCCCAGGGCCCAATTCCTGATCAGCGCCGATGCGCCGGCCGGCTTCGGCGACGATTCAGGCGCCGAGGTCGCTTTCGCGGGGCGCTCGAACAGCGGCAAGTCGAGCGCGATCAATGCCATCGTGCAGCGCCGCGACCTGGCCCGGACCAGCAAGACGCCGGGCCGCACCCAACTCGTCAATTTCTTCGAACTGGACCCGGGCCGGCGCCTCGTGGACCTGCCGGGTTACGGCTACGCGCAAGTGCCCCCCTCGATGCGCGCCCATTGGGGGCGGTTGATGCAGGCGTATTTCACGACGCGGGAGTCACTGGCCGGGCTCTTCATCATCGTGGATGCGCGGCGTGGATTCGCGGACAGCGACCAGCTCATGCTCGATTACGCCAGCGCGCGGAACTCCCCCGTCCACGTGCTGCTGTCCAAGGCCGACAAGCTCGGTCGCAATGAGGGCCGCGAGTTGTTGAAGAGGACCCGCACGTTGCTTGCCGACCGGGCGACGGCGCAATTGTTCTCGGCGGTGACCGGGGCGGAAGTGGACGCGGCCCGCGGCGCGCTCGATGCGATGCTGGCGCGGCGTCCGCTGCGGAATTCACCGCCTGGCGGCGGCGGATAAAAGACGCCCGGCGGCCCCGAAGGACCGCCGGGCATACAGACCCGGCTTGGGGATGCAATCCGGGTAACCCGCTCAGGGAGGGAAGCGGGGAGCGTCTCACGGCGCTCAAAACGTTAGAGAGAACCGTTATGAAAAAAGTTCCGGCGGCCGGCGCGCCCGGAGCGCCGCCGCACGGCATTGATTCGGCTGGAATTTCTAGTGGGCTTCGTCCCAGTTCTTTCCGGTGCCGGTGTCCACCTTGAGCGGCACGGACAGATCCGCCGCGCCACTCATGATCGAGACGACCTCGCGCCGCACTCTTTCAACTGCCGAATCTGCAACTTCCAGCACCAGTTCGTCGTGAACCTGCATGACGAGCTGCGCGGGCACTGACTTGGCGGCAAGCCAGGCGTGCACCCTGATCATCGCGCGCTTGATGATGTCGGCGGCGGTGCCCTGCATCGGCGCGTTGATCGCGCTCCGCTCCGCGTACTGCTGCAACTGCCGGTCGCGGGAATTGATGTCGGGCAGGTACAGACGCCGGCCGAAGATCGTTTCGACGAAGCCCTGCCTGCGTGCGAGCGCGCGGGTGCGCTCCATGTACTCGCGCACGCCGGGGTAGCGGCCGAAATAGCGCCCGACATACTGCTGGGCGGCCTGGCGCTCGATGCCGAGCTGGCGGGCGAGCCCGAAGGCCGACATGCCGTAGATCAGGCCAAAATTGATCGCCTTGGCAGCGCGGCGCTGGTCGGCCGTGACAGCGGCCGGCTCGACGCCAAACACCTCCGCGGCTGTCGCGCGGTGAATGTCGCCTTCCGCGGCGAACGCATTGCGGAGGCCTTCATCGCCCGACAGGTGGGCCATGATCCGAAGCTCGATCTGCGAATAATCGGCGGCCAGCAGCACGTGGCCCTTCGGCGCGATGAAGGCCTGGCGGATGCGCCGGCCCTCGGGCGTGCGGATCGGGATGTTCTGCAGATTCGGGTCGCTGGACGACAGCCGGCCCGTCACTGCGACTGCCTGGTGATAGGACGTGTGCACGCGGCCGGTCTTCGGGTCGATCTGCTCCGGAAGCTTCTCGGTGTAGGTGGAGCGCAGTTTCGCGAGGCCGCGGTATTCCAGGATGATCCTCGGCAGCAGGTACTTGTCGGCGAGCTCCTCGAGCACGTCCTCCGCCGTCGAGGGCTGGCCGGTGCGGGTCTTGCGCATCGCCGGCAGGCCGAGCTTGTTGAACAGGATCTCCTGCAACTGCTTTGGCGAGTCGAGATTGAACGGCTGGCCCGCGGACTTGTGGGCATCGGCCTCCAGCTCGACGAGGCGCTTCGCGAGTTCGCCGCTCTGGATGCGCAACAGCTCGCGGTCGAGCAGCGTGCCCCGATGTTCCATGTCGAGCAGCACGGGAACGAGCGGCTGCTCGATCTCCTCGTAGAGCTTCAGGAGCAGCGGCAGCTTTGCGAGTTCCGCGTGCAGCACGTGGTGCAGCTGCAGCGTCACGTCGGCGTCCTCGGCGGCGTATTCCGAGGCCTGTTCCAATGCCACTTGATTGAAGGTGATCTGCTTCGCGCCCTTGCCGGCGACATCCTCGTACTTGATCGTGTCGATGCCGAGGTAAAGCTTGGCGCAGGAATCCATGTCGTGCCGGGTCACGGTCGAGTTCAGCACGTAGGACTCGAGCATCGAGTCGTAGCGCATGCCTGCCAGACTGATGCCGTGATTGAGCAGCACATGCGCGTCGTACTTCAGGTGATGCCCGACTTTCGGCCGGCCGGTGTCCTCGAGCAGCGGCTTCAGTTTCGCAAGGGTCTTGTTGCGGTCCAGCTGGTCCGGGGCGCCGGGATAATCATGTGCCAGTGGCAGGTAGGCGGCATGTCCTGGATCAATGCAGAAGGAGACCCCGACGATATCCGCCTGCATGTAGTCGAGGCTCGTGGTCTCGGTGTCGAAGGCGAAGAGCGGCGCTTTCTCAAGGTTTTCGAGCCAGGACTTCAGCTGCTCCGGCGTCGTGATGGTTTCGTAGTGGCGCGCAGGCGACGGCGGGCGGGACTCCGGCTCGTTCGCGCCGCCGGAACTTACG
>JBATEA010000066.1:0-2408 GCA_049663745.1 Steroidobacteraceae bacterium
AATTACGCCCGGCGCCATGCAGCACGATCGCCTGCACGGTCGGATCGGCATCGAGACGCTCGATGGCCGCGAGCAGCGCCGTGCGCACGCGGTGGGCCAGCGCATTGACGGGCGGGTGATCGAGCACGATGACGGCGATGCTGCCGTCACGCTCGATCGCAAGCGGCGCGCTCACCCGACGCGCTCGATGGCAAGTGCAATGCCCTGCCCCACGCCGATGCACATCGTGCAGAGCGCATAACGGCCTCCCGTTCGCCCGAGCTGCCAGGTGGCCGTCGTCGCGAGGCGCGCGCCGCTCATGCCCAGCGGGTGGCCGAGCGCGATGGCGCCGCCGTTGGCATTCACCTGGGGCGCATCATCCGGCAGGCCGAGCCGGCGCAGCACGGCAAGCGCCTGCGACGCGAATGCCTCGTTCAGCTCGATCACGTCCATAGAGGAAAGCGGCAATGCCAACCGCGCCAGCAGCTTCTCGGTCGCGGGCGCGGGGCCCATGCCCATGATCCGCGGTTCGACACCGGCGACTGCGGCACCCAGGATGCGGGCGCGCGGCTTGAGGCCGTATTTCGCCGCCGCGCGCGTGCTCGCGATCAGGAGCGCGCAGGCGCCGTCATTGACGCCAGACGCATTGCCGGCCGTGATTGTCCCGCCGCTCTTGAACGGCGTCGGCAGTCTGGCGAGCGCCTCGAGGCTCGTCTCACGCGGGTGCTCATCGCGGTCGACGATCACGGGCTCACCCTTGCGCGCCGGCAATGTCACCGGTGTGATCTCGGCTGCCAACGTGCCGTCGGCCTGCGCACGCAACGCACGCTGCTGGCTGCGCAATGCAAAGGCGTCCTGGTCCGCGCGCGACACATGGAACTCGGCGGCAACGTTCTCGCCAGTCTCCGGCATCGAGTCAATGCCGTACTGCTGCTTCATCAGCGGATTGACGAAGCGCCAGCCGATCGTCGTGTCGAACATCTGCTGGGTCCGCGAGAACGCCGCGTCGGGCTTCGACACGACGTAGGGGGCGCGGCTCATGCTCTCCGCGCCGCCGGCGATCACGAGATCAGCCTCGCCGCAGCGGATCATGCGCGCTGCAATCGCGACCGCATCGAGGCCCGAGCCGCACAGGCGGTTCACCGTCACGCCCGGCACGGCCGCCGGAAGGCCGGATAGCAGTGCGGCCATCCGCGCCAGATTGCGATTGTCCTCGCCCGCCTGATTCGCGCAGCCGTACACGACGTCTTCGACTGCCTGCCAGTCGACGGACGGATTGCGGCGCATCAGCGCGACGATCGGCACGGCCGCGAGATCGTCGGTCCGCACGCCCGACAGCGCACCGCCATAGCGGCCGATCGGTGTCCGGATTGCGTCGCAGATCAGTGCATCATTCATCGACCAGCCTCCCGGCGACCTGGTGACTCCGGCCGCGGAACAGCGCGACCGCGTCACCGCGATCGTTGCGGACCTCGATCTCGTAGATGCCGCTGCGCCCGGCGCGCCAGCGTTCGCTGGCGCTGGCCGTCAGCAGGTCGCCGGTGCGGCCCGGCGCCAGGAACTCGATGGCAGCGCCGGCCGCAACCGTGTTGTCGCCATGCGAATTGCAGGCAAAGGCGAAGGCGCTGTCGGCCAGGGCGAAAATCAGGCCGCCGTGGCAGATCCCGTGCCCGTTGACCATGTCCGGGCGCACGCGCATCGAGACCTGCGCGGAACCGGGCGCGACCGAGTCGACGGTCATGCCCAGCATCTGCGACGCCTGGTCGGAGCCGTAGAGCTTGTCGGCCGCCAGCTTCGCAATCCGCTGCCCCTGGTCCATCGCCGTCATCTCCTAGCGCCCGCTGAAGCGCGGGCTGCGTTTCTCGGTGAACGCGGCGACGCCTTCCGCGTAATCCGACGACCAGCCGAGTTCGCGCTGGAAGTCGCGCTCGAGGTCGAGCTGCTCCTCGAGCGAATGCTGCCATGCGTCCCGGATTGCCTGGCGGGTGCGCACAAGACCGAGCGTCGGCGCGATCGCAAGTTCCGCCGCGAGCTTGTCGACCGCAGGCGCGAATTCCGCGTCATCCACGCAACGCCAGATCAGGCCCCAGTCGGCTGCCTGCTGTGCTGGCAGCTTGCCGCCGAACATCGCGAGCCCGATCGCACGTGCATTGCCGACGAGACGCGGCAGGAACCAGGTGGCGCCGCTGTCCGGCACGAGCCCGAGGCGGCTGAACGCCTGGACAAAGGTCGCCGAGCGCGCGGCGATCACGATGTCGCAGGCAAGAGCGATGCTGGCGCCGGCCCCGGCCGCGACGCCGTTGACCGCGGCGACCACCGGCATCGGCAGCTGCTGCAATGCAAGCACCAGTGGCTTGTAGTTGCGCTCGATCGAATCTCCCAGGTCCGCGCGCTTGTCACCCGGCGAGACTGCGCGATCGCCGAGGTCC
>JBATEA010000067.1:0-3677 GCA_049663745.1 Steroidobacteraceae bacterium
GCGTTCACATGGAAGATCGGCGCCTCGATCATCTTGGCGACGTCGCTGCAATAGAGCGTCGAGCGGGCATCCTGCGGTTCGCTGGTCGTGAAGCCGATCTGGTTGTTGATCACGATGTGCAGCGTTCCGCCGGTGTAGAAGCCCCGCGCCTGTGATAGCTGCAGCGTCTCCATGACCACGCCCTGTCCAGCAAAGGCGGCATCGCCGTGGATCAGGACCGGCACGACCGTGGCGCCGGCCGGGTCGCCGCGCCGCTCCTGCCGCGCGCGCACCGAGCCCTCGACGACGGCATCGACGACCTCGAGATGCGACGGATTGAATGCCAGGCCGACATGGACATTACCGCCCGCCGTGCGCAGGTCGGCGGAGAAGCCCTTGTGATACTTGACGTCGCCGGAACCCTTGAGTCCGGTGAGTTCGACATGACCCTCGAATTCGGAGAAAAGCGAGGACGGGGCCTTGCCGAGCACGTTGACGAGTACATTGAGGCGTCCGCGGTGCGCCATGCCGATGACCATATCCTCCACACCGGCCGCTCCGCAGCGCTGCACGATGTCGTCCAGCAGCGGAATCAGGGCGTCGCCCCCCTCCAGTGAAAAGCGCTTCTGGCCCACATACTTCGTGTGCAGGTAGCGTTCGAGTCCCTCGGCCGCGGACAGCTGCCACAGCAGGTTCAATTGTTCTTCCTTGCTGAAGCGGTGATGCAGCCGTCCGTCCTGGAATCGGTCCTGCAGCCACAGACGCTCTTCGGCATTCGAAACATGCGCGAACTCGGCGCCGATCCGGCCGGCGTAGATCTGGCGCAGCTGAACGACGATCTCGCGCAGCTTCATCTGTGCTTCGATGCCGCTCGTGCGGCTGCCGGTATAGAACTCCGTTTCCATGTCGGCTTCTGTCAAGCCGACGTAGGACAACTCGAGGACGCGCGGCGTCGGGCGCTGCATCAGGCCGAGGGGATCGATGTCGGCGATCAGGTGCCCGCGGTTCGCGTAGAACTGGATCAGGCGTGAGACGGAAGCCTGCTTCTCGGCACCCGCGAGGACGGCGGGTCTCAAGGGCTTCGCCGGCCTGACGGATCCGGCCGTCCGGATGCCTGCGGCCCTGGCTGCGGGCGTCGAAATCCGGTCGATCCTGCCCGGCAACGGGCCCATTGCCTCAAAGAATCGTCGCCAGTCAGCGGGCACCGATGCCGGGTTCTCGACGAAGCGCTCGTGCTGCGCCTCGACATAGGGCGCCTGGGCGCTGGAGAACGGGCTCGATTCGTAAAGCTCGCGCAGGGACGGGCTCATGGCCAGGAGAATTATACCGGAGCGGGCCTTCATCTTCGCGCTTGTGTCAGGTTGATGACAGATCGTTGGCATCCGTTCGCTCAGGATCACTCCCGCATCGAAACGCAACCTTGAGGAGAACGATCATGAGCACTGAAATGTCCCCGCGGATCAGGACCCTTGTTTCCGGCCTGTCGGCGGTCGCTATCACGGGCCTGCTGATGAGCACGCTGGTCGAATCCCTGAACCCCGCTGCACTGTCGAAGAGAAGCGTTGAATCGGAAACGCCGGTGGCCGCCGCCACAGTCGATCACGGCAGTGTCGCTGCGCCAAAGCGCAGGGCCTGATTCATGCGCTGTTACGGCGCCCGGCCGGGCTGGCCGGGCGCCGTTGCAAATGGGCGGCCCGGAAATCCCGATGAAGACAACGTGGCGATTGAGCAGGTTCGAGCGATTCCTTTCCCTGTTTACGAGTGTGCAGGCTGGAGAAGGCCGCAGCATCGCCGTCCTGTGCCTGCAGGCTTTCCTCTTGATGGTGGCCTACTACCTGATCCGCCCGGTGCGCGAAGCGCTGATCCTGACGGAAGGCGGCGCCGACCTCAGGAGTTACGCGGTCGGCGCGCAAGCCTTGCTGCTGATCGCGATCATCCCTGCCTACGGCGTGCTGGTCCGCCACGTGCCATCCAGCCGGGTGTTCCAGTGCGTCAACACATTCTTTGCAATGAACCTCGTCGTCTTCTTCCTGCTGGGTCAGGCCGGCTACCGCTTTGGATTCCTTTTCTTCGTCTGGGCAAGTCTCTTTGGCGTGTTGGTCGTGACGCAGTTCTGGGCGTTTGTCACCGACCTGTTCAGCGTGAAGTGCGGACAGAGGCTGCTCGGCGTCATTGCGGTCGGCGTATCCGGCGGCAGCTGGATCGGGTCGCAGCTCGCGTCGGCCGGCTTCGAGTCGGTGGGGCCATATGGACTCATGCTCGCTGCTGCCACCGTTCTGGCGGGAGCCACCTGCCTGAGCGGCTGGGCGCGCGACAGCGTACCCGCGTCAGCGCGGAGCGCACAGCCGGATGACATTCAGGCGATGGAACCCGCGCGCTGCCGTGCCGGGCAATGGCTCGGTGGGCTCGCGGTAATCGGACGCAATCGTTACCTCATCGGCATCGCCGCCATGGTCGTGCTGCTGAACTGGATCACTTCCACGGGCGACTACGTGCTGTCCAACTGGCTGGTCGACGTGGCGCAGCGGGAAGCGCCACAGGCAACCGGTCCGTTCATCGGCAAGTTCATGGGCAACTACTGCTCGACCATTACCCTGATCGGATTCCTGATCCAGTTGCTGCTGGTCTCGCGGGTCATTCACCTGGCCGGAGTAGCGCGTGCTCTCATGATCACGCCGATCGTGTTTCTGGTCGGATACCTGATCATCGGAGTCGTGCCGGTATTCGCATTGCTCCAGTCGGTACTTGTCGTCCAGAGGAGCCTGGATTATTCGCTGTTGAACACGGCTCGCAGCGCATTGTTGCTCCCCACCAGTCGCGACGAGAAGTACCAGGCCAAGACGGCCATCGATACGCTCTGTTACCGGATGGGCGACCTGCTTTCGACACTCTCGGTCTTCATCGGCACCAGCCTCTTTGAAGACATACGCATCAAGTTCATATGGCTGATACTCGCCCTCTGTGTCCTGATGACGCTGGTTGCGTGGCTGATCGGCCGCGAATACTCCAGTCGATTGAGCGCCGGACCGCAAGAGTCATTGTGCGATACGCCCGATGTCAGCGGCGCGGTACTCGCTCAGCAGTAGATCGCGGCGCTTCAGGACGGCATCGATTTGCCGGCGGCTCAGATAGGCGCCGATCGCGTGCTGCAGCATCGTGCGATCAAGTACCTTAAGGCGCTCGGCAAGTGCCTGCGGCAGCCGTGTTTCGCCGCGATAAAGCAGCACCGGATTTCTCATATACGTGCGGAATGCCCGCGTGTGATCGATCAGCACCAGCATCCAGTCCTTCGTGAAAAGCGCGTTCTCCTGGGTGCGATCGGTGTTGTGAATCAGGATGTCGAATACATTCATCAGATTGTATTGGGGCGCGGAATCGCACCATCCTGATGGCTGCAGTCCCTGTTCCAGCATATTACGCAGGTTGATCGAGCCGTCGATCCAGAACTGCAGGACGCCGCGGCGACCGTTGATGGTCCTTGGAACCGTCACCGGCACCATGTCGAGGCCGAGGAGACGGTCCAGTCTGTAGGCCGCGAGTTCATACTCGTATCGATCGGATTCATTCGATGCTTGCGCGCCCTCACGACCGCCGGGCCCGGTGGAAAGTTGCTTGAAGACAGCGCGTAGCTCCACGCCATCCTTGCGCAGTGTGAAGCGCCTGGGCTCCGTCACGCCGGCGTCGAGATCCTCCATGCC
>JBATEA010000068.1:0-1856 GCA_049663745.1 Steroidobacteraceae bacterium
GCTCACGGCAAGGAAATCGACTTCGTCAGACCCGTGTTCCACCTTGACTGACGCCAGGTAGATGCGGTCTTCGCGAGGCTGCGGGATGAAGGTGGAGTTCCGGAATATTCCGTGTGCCGGATCCGACTGTTGCATGACGAACGAGGCGGTGTCGTTCGCACGGTTGGAATCGTAGACAAGTGTGGTCGTGATCAGCGACGCATCGGTCGGCATCCATGCCATGCCGATCCGGCCGCTCTTGCTCGTCGTACCGTTGGTGTCGTGATCCCGGGGCTCGGACGTGATGGGGTCGAGGTGATCGACGAATCCTCCTTCGGACCGATACCAGACGCTGGCGCGCATCCCGAGCACGCCGTCGACGATCGGACCGCCGGCCGCGACACCCGCTTCGTAGCTCATTGCGCCGTGCTCCGTCGTCGCCACTTCCGCTGTCGCGTTGCCCGAAAATTCCGACAGGCTGGGAGGGTTCGTGATGAACCGGATGGCGCCGCCGAGCGTTCCCTGCCCGAGAAGCATCCCCTGTGCGCCACGCAGGACCTCGACACGTTCGAGGTCGAAGGTGGCCGGGAAGGCACGTTGATAACTGTCGTTCGTGGCGGGCGGCAACGTCGTGTCGTCAATGAAAATGCCGGTCGATACACCGTGCGTGCCGGTAACGCCGCGCATGTCGAGGCTCGTATAGACGCCGGCCCCGATGTTGGATCGCCAGTCAAACGTCAAGCCGGGCGTGAGCGCGCCAATCTCGTCGATGCCCTTCACGCCCGACATGCGCATCGAGTCCTGCGACCACACCGTCAGGCTCATCGGCAGTTGACTCGCCCACTCGACCTGGTGCCTTGCAGTTACCAGGACTTCTTCGAGTCCCGTGGACTGGCCTGCCAGGCCATGCGGCAAACGCGCGGAATCGCCGGATGTGCTGTTCGCCGATTCCCCGCGCGCAAAGCGGCGGTCCGCGAAGATGCGCACCGTGCGCGGATTCAGGAACTCGAAATTCAGCCCTGTGCCCCGCAGCATGCGTGCGAGGGTGTCGGCGGGCCGCAGACTCGCCGGCACGGCGCCGGTTGTCAGGGATTCGACGATCTCGGAGACGTAGACGACCTGCAGGCCGGTCTGCGCGGCGAATTGGGACAGCGCCTGCGCGAGCGGTTGCTCAGCGAGCTCGCCCGATGGCGCCGATTGACCAATGGCAACGGGCGCAGCGGTCAGTACCCAGGCCGCGCAGAGCACGAGCGACATTCGCACTGATGCCATGCCGGAATTCCGCCCCCTGGAGGGCTCAATTCGCTGCTGGTGGTTCCCTGGGCTGCGCGGCGTCCTGCCTCATGACGTGAATCTCGCCCGGGGTTCGTTCCAAGCGAATGCCATCGAGGCTCGACAGAAACGCGGTGAATGAATCCGTATCGTAGGCATTGAATACACCGCTGACCGGCAGGGCGCGCAGGCCGGCGTCCTCAATGACGAATTGGACCACCCCATAGCGATTGAACTCGTCCGCGACCTCACCCAGTGGCTCGCGCTCAAACACGATCTTGCGCTGCAGCCAGGCGACGGCCCCCCTCGTGTCGACGCGCTCACTCTGCGCCGGCATGACGTCACCGTCAATTTGCAGCCGATACCCTGCGGCAACGCGCATCACCCGCCCCGGTGCAGCCCCCTGCCAATTCCCGGTCCGCGCGTCCACTTGCCCTTCGACCACCGTCAGCACCGTCGACCGGCCTTTCAACCGCACGTCGAATTGCGTGCCCACAGCCAGGATCTCGGTCTCATTGGCCATCACGCGGAATCGGCGCGAGTCGCCGTGCGACACCGTGAAGAACACCTGCCCGGTCTCCAGGCGTACGCTCCGGCTGCCTTCG
>JBATEA010000069.1:0-3839 GCA_049663745.1 Steroidobacteraceae bacterium
GCGTCGGCGCGAGCGCTACATCCGCCTGCAGGCCCGCGGCCCGCAGGCCGGCCTGTGCGCGGCGGCACAACGCCCTGGCGCCGCCGAAGAGTTCGAGGCTGCCCCGCACTTCCGCGAGGAGCGCCGAGGGCGGCTCGATGCTGACGAGGGGCGTGAATTGCAGCGCCCAGCGTGCCAGGCGGTCCAGCAATGCCGCCTCCGCGGCTGGCCGGCGTTCACGCAACTCGAGTCCGGGCGCCAGGGCGAGGGCCGTATTGAGCCCCATGCCGGCGGCGACGCCTTGGCCGGCAGCCCGCTCATTGCAAGCGACCAGGCAACGACGGGAATCGCTCGCCTCGATGACGGCGAACGCCCGCACGTCGCCCGTCGCCGGCAGCAGGGCTTCCAGCGGCAGGCAGGGAAAATGCGCGGCCAGCCACAACTCTCGCGCGACAGCATGACTGGCGGGTGCGGCTTCACAGACCACCGGACCCGGCGCCCGCCGCAATTCCGCCGGTGCCGGCGTTGCCGTTGCCGGACGCCCTTCGGACATGCCTGGGAACCTCAGTGGATCAGCAGACTGTCGATGCGTGCCGGGACGCCGCCGCGGCTCTTCAGGATCTCGACATCGAGGCCGTTGTCGCGCGCCGCCAGCAGGAGCCTGAGTGCCGCGGGCGAGGCCTCGTTGCGATGACAGGGCGGTCGGAACAGAAAACCGAGGCTTTGCCCCTCGGCGGCCGCCAACGAGAGGCGACGCAGCGCCTGATCACTGGCCCCGCCTGCCCAGCCGAGCACGGCCGCGCAGGCGCCGGAGCGCAGTGCCAGTTCCATGGCCCACAGGAGGTCACGCCCGGCCCGCGGCCTGATGACCAGCGTGCGCGCAGGATCGAGTCCGGCAACGGCGAGCGCCGGGGCATAGGGCAGGTGTGGCGGTCCAAGCCAGGCGATCCAGCGCGGCTGGTCCGGTCGCGCGGCAGACAGGGCGCGAAGCGCCGGGATCAGCAGGCGGATTTCACCGACGCCTGCCGCCGGCACGAGCAGTTCGATCAGCGTGGACAACGGCCAACCGCCACCCGGCAGGCGCTCGTCGAGACGGCGAAAACCCGTCGAAACGGTCGCTGGCGCGACGGCGATGCCGCCGCCGCGCCACAGCGACGGGTGGCGCAGCAGTTCCGCGAGCGCGTCGTTCACTGCATGACATCCGACCGGCTACGCCGCAGGACGCCAACCACCACGCCTTCGATCGTCAGGGACTGCTTGCGGAGGTCCACGCGGATCGGCTCGAATTCCGGATTCTCCGGCATCAGCCAGACCACCGTCCCTTCCTGGCGGTAACGCTTGACCGTCACCTCGTTCTCGAGCCGCGCGACGATGATCTGCCGGTTGCGTACATCGGGCGAGCGGTGCACCGCGACCAGGTCGCCATCCAGGATGCCGACGTCGCGCATGCTCATGCCGCTGACTCGCAGCAGGTAATGCGGGCGTGGACTGAACAGCTGTGGGTCGACCTGGAAGCGCCCCTCGATATGTTCCTCGGCCAGGATGGGCCGGCCGGCGGCCACCCGGCCGATCAGCGGCAGGCCGAGCTGCTCGCGCAGGGCATCCTTCAGCACGATGCCCCGCGATGCACCGGCGATCAGGGAAATGACGCCCTTGCGCTGCAGTGCCCGCAGATGCTCTTCGGCGGCATTGGGGGAGCGAAAACCCAGCGCCTGGGCGATCTCCGCACGCGTGGGCGGCAATCCGTGGCTGGAAATGGACTCCTGGATGAACTCGAGGATCTGGCGTTGGCGGGGCGTGAGATCCGACATGGCGCACCTGTATGAATGACCAGTAACTGTGATTATATACAGGCAGGGCCGGCTGGCAAGCGCTGCCCTGCCCGGCCGGCCGTTGCCCGGTGAAGCCACGCAGCCGCCGCTCCCGGCGCGCATTCGCAACAGCCTTGATCCCGCCAAACCGGCTATCGCAGCAGCGTGCGGTATCGAACAGACCATCACGGGTGACGCGGCGCAACCTGAGCGTCAGTTCACGGATGAACCGTCGCGATGACAACTGCATGTCGCGAGCACAACCGACGCAATGCGTCGATACGCACGAGAATGCAGAACATCATGCGATGCACGCGGCTTCGCAAAAAAACAGCGATTCTCGTGTCGCCGTCCGGCGACATGACATCCGTGCTTTAAAGGAATCTGCTGTTAAGTTACGATCCGCAATGTAAACCGCGCGGTCGGGAAGGAACGCCGGCCACCGTGCAACCGCGAAAGCGGGTTGTTACGTTCCATGCAACAATTTTGGAGAACAATCTCATGATCAATATCCTGAAGGTGGGCGTCGCCGCTGCCGTCCTCGCGCTGGGCGCGGGCTGCCAAGACCTGAAGCCCATGCAGGCGGACATCGACTCGCTCAAGTCGCAGGTTTCACGGCTTTCCGGTGACCTCGATGGCGTGAAGTCTGCCGCGGACGGCGCAAGCCGTGCCGCAGCCGCCGCACAGCAGGCTGCCACCTCGGCGCAGAACTCGGCCAACCAGGCCCTGTCTGCGGCGCAGGCTGCACAGCAGTGCTGTGATGCGAACAGCGAGAAGCTCAATCGCATGTTCGAAAAGTCGATGCAGAAGTAATCGACTCGGCAGTCTGACGGAAAAAAGGCCCCGCGGCGGCAACGCTGCGGGGCTTTCTCGTTTCAGGGCGCTGCATCCGCGACGCTGACCGCGCGCGCCGCGACGGCAGCCGGCACGCCGCGCGCCTCGCGCCATGTCAGTTCGGCCGTTCCCCAGTCGATCGCGAGTGGCTCCGCGCTGGTGGCCTCGACGATCAGCCGGGTGAGATCGGTCAGCGTCGGCGGCTCCACCGCGTCCTCCTGCAATGGCGGATGGACTTCGATCAGGAGTTCACCGTTGTGCCACCCCCACTTGTACGGCTGGTTCACGATCGTGACCGACGTGCCGACCGGCACCATTCCGTAAAGCGCCTCGATGTCTTCCGGATAAAGACGCATGCAGCCGTGCGTTACCTGCATGCCGATACCCGCCGGCCGGTTTGTGCCGTGGATCAGGTAGGCGCCGCCCGGAATGCCGAGCGCCATCTTGTAGCGGCCCATCGGATTGTCCGGCCCCCCCGGAACGACCGCGGGAAGAAAATCACCGCGCTTCGCATGCTCCTCGCGGACCGACTTCGGCGGTATCCAGGGGGCATCTTTGACTTTGGACACGATCCGCGTCGTCCCGAGCGGCGTGTTCCAGTCCATCTTTCCAATGCTGATCGGAAACGTCCACACAACCGGCTGTTCGCCCGGGCGCGCCGGCGGAAACCAGTACAGCCGGTGTTCCGGCAGGTTGATGACGATGCCTTCGCGCGGCGCCCGCGGCAGCAACCGCATTTTCGGCAGCACGACCGTCGTGCCGGCCCCGGGCAGCCAGGGATCGACTCCGGGATTCGCGTTGGTGATTTCCTCGTAACCGAGTCCGCTCGCGCGTGCCACGTCGAGCAGCGTGTCGTGCTGACCGGCCGTTGCCGTGCGCAATTCGCCGATCACGTCGCTGCCCGGCGGCGGCAACGGAAAGCTTTCGGCAACGGCGCGCTGCAAGGGCATGCCGAGCAACAGCACGCCGGCCAGCATCGGCAAATGCAATGCAATTGATTGGACCCGGCTCATGCAGGAGTGGACCACGCCCGCTGCAGTGCGTTTCGCGTCAATAGCGGATCAGCGCCGAGCCCCAGGTGAAACCGCCGCCGAAGGCCTCCATCAGCACGGTGTCGCCGGCCTTGATGCGCCCGTCGCGCACCGCCTCGTCGAAGGCGAGCGGGATCGAGGCCGCCGAGGTGTTGCCGTGACGATCCACCGTCAGCACCACGTG
>JBATEA010000070.1:0-2953 GCA_049663745.1 Steroidobacteraceae bacterium
AGGCAAGAGGCCAGGAATCGGGCGCCAAAATCCTTGAATGCCGCGGTCGGCCCGTGAAAGAGCTCCAGTATCGACAATCGCTCGCCTGCGCCGCCGATCGGGCGCAGCGGGGCCGGAAAATCGAATGCCTCTTCTGCGATCGCCGGAAGTTCAGGCGCGAGTGCATCATCCTTGAAGAATGGTGCCAGCAACCTTGGCGCAAGCAGCTCGAGCGCCAAGGGACCGGCCAGCGCTTTTTCGGACCCTGCGGGCATCCTCGGCGGCACGTAGAGACCGCCATCCGGCGCAATGCCTTCCTGCAGCGCGCGTGATAGCGATACCTGCAGGCGCTCGTCGCGAGTGCTGCAGACATTCATTGCGGCTCCACGAGCCGGGCGCCGGCATTGCCGATTTCCGCGATCCACCGGTCGCACGCGAGGCCATGCCGTGCGAATGCGCCAATCATGGCGCCGGAGACCGCCGAAGCGAGCGATTCCACGCACCAGGCGAAGACGCTCGGACCGGCACCGGATATCGAGCAGCCGAGTGCGCCCTGCTCCATCGCCGAGCGCTTGACGTCCGTAAACCCCGGTATGAGCCGGGCGCGTTGCGGCTCGATGAGGACGTCATCGAATGCATGGCGGATCAGGAGCAGATCATTCGTGAAGCAGCCGGCCAGGAAGCCGGCGAGCTTCGCGGTCTGCCGGACGACGTCGGGCAATTTGACGTCCGGGCTCAGGATCGAGCGCGCTTCGCGCGTGGCCAGGTACAGCCGGGGATGCACCAGCACGCGGCGGATGCGGGACGGCACCGGGATCTGTGTGACCTGCGGATTGTCGGTGCCGACGGTGAGCACCAGCCCGCCGAACAACGATGGTGCGACGTTATCGGCGTGCATCGACCCGCTTGCAACGGCTTCGCCCTGCAGCGCATGCTTCAGGAGTTCCAGCCGCGAGACCGGTCGCTCGAGCAGGCCATTCGCCGCGACGACCGCGGCGACCGCTGAAGCGGCGGACCCACCGAGACCCGATCCCAGCGGAATCCCCTTGTCGATCGCGAGATCGATGCCGAATGGCAGCCCCAGCGCATCCGCAAGCGAGATGACGGCCTTGCCCGCCGTATTGCGGGTCGCTTCGGTCGGCAATTCGCCGGCGATGCCCGAGATCCGCGTGATCGACACGCCGGGACGCGCGTTTCGCGTTGCGCGCACATGATCGCCGATGACCGGAAATGCATGGCCCAGGATGTCGAAACCGATGCCGACATTGCCGACGCTGGCTGGCGCGAATGCGGTTGCAGATGGCAGCGACAGGCGATGCCTCAGTGCCGATGCGCGTGCCAGCGCCTCAGCAACGCGGCGCCGCCCGGCAACCGCAGCATCCACAGCAGGACCCTGACGGCCAGCCGATCCGACCCGCTGAGCCGGAATGACCGGTGCAACGGTTCATAGAGCGCGGGGCATTCGTCCAGCAGTTCGACGGCCCGCGCCTGGAATTCGAATCGACCTTCGGCGCAGGAGATACGCCAGCTTTGCGGCATGCGGCCGGCATGGCCGACCGTTTCGACGGCGGGACCCGTCAGCGTTGCCGGCAATTCCGGCCCCTGATAGCGCGCGATGACCACGGTCCGGCGGCGACCGCCGGAATCGCTGAGGAATCGCAATGGGCCCCTCGAGCGGCCCGATTGCATGCGGTAGACCGGGGGCTTGCTCGCCTCTTGCATCGCGGGACTATAGACGGCTGCGGCCACCACAACCACCGTCGCAATGCGGCATCATCCAAGTCATGCGTTCGCGATGTGCCGCCGCCCGTCCGGGCCAGTCCAGGGTGGAAGCTGGTCACAGCCGATGATCGAATGCTATGCACAGCTCAAGTGGGCCCATGTCGCAGCTGTGCTCGTGAGCGGCACGCTGTTCTTCTTGCGCGGATTGATGGTCCAGGCAGGGCGCCAGGATATTGCAATGAGTGCACCCCCGAGATACGCAAGTTACGCGATCGACACGGCATTGCTGACCACGGCAGTCCTGCTTCTGACGATCCTGCCGGGCGCGACCTATGCCAACGGCTGGCTGACGGTGAAGCTTGGACTGCTGATCGTCTACGTCGTGTGCGGTTCCCTCGCGTTGAAGCGCGCCCCGACGCAGCGCCTTCGACTGGCCTTCTTCGTGGCCGCGCTGCTGGCCTACGGATCCATGTTTTCGATCGCCCGCGCCCACCACCCCCTGGGCTTGCTGCGCATGTGGCTTGGCGGCGGCCAGTCCGGTTAGAACCTGGCGCTGTAGTCGAGCATCAGCCCGTCGCGGGTCGGCACGACCGCAAACGCCTGCTTCGCGGGACGACCGGATTCGATGAATGCATTCCTGAAGAAATTCGCACTGAAGTTGCCGATTGCCATGCCGACGAGTGTGTCCGCAGGATAGTGTGCACTCGCCTCGACGCGTGCCCAGGCCGTGGCGATGGTCAGCGCATCCAGCCCGAAAGTGAGCTTGCGCCGCGCCGCAGTGCTGATGTCGAGATATTCGAGGTTGCGTGCAGCCAGGCGATCGGAAGTTGCGGCGGACGTCGTATGCCCGGAGGGAAAGCTCTCGTCGTTCGTCAGCGAGGGGCGCGTCCGTCCCACGTTTACCTTGAGCACGCCCGTTACGCCATTGGCTGCGCCGACGGCAGCCAGGTCGACGGCATAGCCTTTCGCCTTGTCCACCATCCAGCTGCGGGCGTCGTCGCCGCTGGGTGCCAGCAGAATCGTCACGGCGTCCGCCAGCACGGCCGTATTGCGCAGATCGTCGCTCCAGGTCGCCGCATTGCGCGGAGACCCGAATATCGGTGTCTCCCGTATCGCCCATGATGAAATCTTCCGGTCCCAGCCGTCGACCTGCAGACCCGCGGCGCCGGCGAGCGGCACCCAGACCCAGGGATCGCGCGCGGCGGACGCCGCGGCGGCACGCACGCGTTCCCAGCCCGGCGAGATCGTGACG
>JBATEA010000071.1:0-4460 GCA_049663745.1 Steroidobacteraceae bacterium
TAGCGCAACGCCTCGGCTGGCTCGGTCGCAGCGGCGCGCCGCGCCGGGTAGATCGTCGATACGAGCGTCAGCAGCAGGGCCGCACCGGCAACCAGCGCGACATCCGTGCCGCGCAACTCCGACGGAATGCGCGTGATGTAGTAGACGTCTGCATCGAATATCTGGAACCCGAACAGCCGTTCCAGCACCGGCGTGATGTCGCCGGCATAGATCGCGAGCAGGATGCCGAGACCCACGCCGGCCAGCGTGCCGATCCAGCCGATGATCGTGCCCTGCACGATGAAGGCGCCGATGACCCCGCCGCGCGACAGGCCCATCGTGCGCAGGATCGCGATATCGCTGCGCTTCTCGGCCACCACCATCACGAGGCTCGCGACGATGTTGAATGCTGCCACGGAGACGATCAGCAGCAGGATGACCGTCATCATCGTTTTCTCGAGCCGGATCGCGCGGAAATAGGCCGCATGTTCGACTGTCCAGTCCCGCGCCGGGCCGGCGCCGAGGGCGGCGGCGACCGCGGGTGCGAGTCTTGGGGCGTCGAATGCGTCGGCGAAATACAGATGGACGCCCGCCGGGGCCGATGGTCCCGCCAGCCTCGCGACATCCTCGAGCGATGCAAATCCCATCACCGCATCGTAGTCGGCGAGCCCGATTTCAAAGAGGCCCGCGACTTCGAATGCGCCGATGCGCGGTGTCAGGCCGCCGTCCGCATCCATGCGTGGCAACAGCACCGTCACCGTGTCGCCGATGCCGACCTGCAAATCCAGCGCGAGCGCGCGGCCGAGCGCGATCCGGTCGCTGCCCGGGGCCAGTGCGTCGAGCGATCCTTCTTTCATCGCCAGGCGCGGCGCGGCTTCCGGACCGTAGTCGGGCGCGGAGATGCCGCGCAATGCGATGCCCGCGAGCTGCGGCCCGTTGGATACAAGCCCCTGCACCTCAACAAACGACTGGGCATCGGCGACGCCAGGCTGTTGCCGGGCGCGGGCCACGAGGTTTTCGAGTGCGCTCACATCGGCGGGGGCAGACAGCGAGGCGTGCGCCGACAGCGCCAGCAGGCGGCTGCGCAATTCACCCTCGAAGCCATTCATCACCGAGAGGATCGTGATCAGGGCGGCGACGCCGAGACAGACACCGAGCAGCGAGACCCAGCTGATGAACGAGACGAAATACTGATGCTTGTGGGCGCGCACGTAGCGCAGGCCGAGCCCCAGCGGCAGGGGAGTCAGCATCGCTGTCTATTGGCCAAATTCGGGATGCGTATCAAGGTTTTATCCCAGCAATCTCGTCAGATTTCCACCCGGTGCTACACTGCCCGGCGGAGGAATCGCGATGACTATCGTACGCACATTGATGCTGCTCGCGCTGCTCGCAACCGGCCCCGCCTGGGCGGAAACGCTCAGCGTGCCGACCGACACCCCCGCGGCCGCTGTCGCACGCCCGAAACGGGGAAGCACGATGTCCGATGTGCAGAGCCGGTATGGTGAACCCGCCACCCGCCATGCGGCGGTCGGCCAGCCCCCGATCACGCGCTGGGACTATGCCCAGTTTGCCGTGTTCTTCGAAAACGACCGTGTTCTGCACGCCGTTATCGTGAGATAGCTGTCGGGCCGGCCTGACTTGCGGCTGGCTCAGGCGCGGGTATCCTGCGCTCCCTGACCCCGCCGGGCACGCCCGGGACGGGGTGTTGTGCCTGCCGGGAGCCGCGTGAGCCAGAATGACGCCAGGATCCAGCTGCCGACGACCGGCGAGGTCACCCGCTGGGGCGAGCTCTACGGAAGCAGCCTGGCCTGGGCGCTGGCGGAGGCCGCGCCGGCGTCCGCTGCCGTGCTGCTGGTCGCCCCGACAGGGCGCGAGGCGGACCGGCTGCTGGCGGAACTTGCCTTCTACGCCGGTCATGGCCAGACCCTGCTGGCCCTGCCTGATCGGGAAACCCTGCCTTATGACCCTTTCTCGCCACATCCCGACATCGTGTCGCAGCGCCTGCGCACGCTGTCGGCACTGCCGGAACTCTCGCGCGGCCTGGTCGTCACCACCCAGGCCGCGTTGCTCGACCGCCTGCCGCCACGCCAGTTCATCGACGCCCACGCGTTCCAGTTGCAGACCGGCGATCGTATCGACCTGGCCCGGCTGCGGGCGAGACTGGCCGGCGCGGGATACGCACACGTCACGCAGGTCCTGAGTCCCGGCGAATTCGCGGTGCGCGGCTCCGTCGTCGACCTGTTCGCCGCGGGCGCCGACCGGCCATTCCGTCTCGATCTCTTCGACGACCAGATTGAGAGCATCCGCAACTTCGATCCCGCCGACCAGCGATCTGCCGAGCGGCAGGACAGCGTCCGCCTGCTGCCCGCGCGTGAATTTCCCACTTCACCCGAGGCAGTCGCCGCCTTCCGCAGCCACTGGCGTGAGCGTTTTGAGGGCGATCCGCAGTCGAGCCCCGTCTATCGCGCCGTGACGCGGGGGCTGGCCCCGGCCGGCATCGAGGCCTGGTTGCCATTCTTCTTCGAACAGACGGCGACGCTCGCTGATTACCTGCCTCCCGCGATGGTGATCGTGGACATGGCCGACCTGAGGCATTCGCTGCCGGTCGCCTGGGCCCAGGTCGAGGAGCGCTACGAGCAGAGGCGACATGATCGCGAACGCCCGATCCTGCGGCCCGACGAGGCTTTCGCGCCCGCCGCCGGCGTCGCGGCGGCGCTGGCGCCCCACGCCAGAATCCTCGTGACGTCCGTCAAGGCCGAGCCGCTGGCGGCTGTCGTGCCGCTGCGCAACTTCGGATCGGAACCGCCGCCCGAATTGCGCGCCGAGCCGCGCGCTGCGGAACCCGCGGCTGCCTTTGCGGCCTTCAATACCCGCTTTGCGGGCCGCGTGCTGCTGACCGCCGATTCCGCCGGGCGACGCGAACTGCTGCTCGAGATGCTGCGCCGCCAGGGCCTGCACGCCGGCGAAGTGTCCGGCTGGATCGAATTTGCCGCCGGCAACCAGCCGCTGGCGATCGCGATCGCGCCTGACGTGCGCGGGCTCGTGCTGCCGGCGAGGCATCTCGCGCTGGTTGCCGAGGACCAGCTGTTCGGCGAGCGGGCGCGCCAGGAACGACGGCGGCGGCGCGCTGAGCGCGATCCGGAAGCCATCCTGCGCGAGCTTGCGGCGCTGTCCCCCGGCGCGCCGGTGGTGCACGAGGAGTACGGCGTCGGCCGCTATCGCGGGCTGAAGGTCATGCAGGTGGACGGCCATCCTGCCGAATTCCTCGTCATCGAGTATGCCGGCGGCGACCTGCTGTACGTGCCGGTGCACGCGCTCGACCGCGTGACGCGCTACACCGGCGGCTCCCCGGACGCGGCGCCCTGGCACAAGCTCGGCACGGAGCAATGGGCGCGCGCGCGCCGGCGCGCCGCCCTGCGCCTGCGGGATGTCGCGGCTGAACTCCTGGATCTCTACTCGCGTCGTGCCGCGCGCCAGGGTCGCGCGATCGAATTCGACCAAGCCAGCTATCGCGCCTTCGAGTCCGGATTTCCATTCGAGGAGACGGTCGACCAGCGCGACGCGATCGACGCCGTGCTCGCCGACATGCGCTCGGGCAAGCCGATGGATCGCGTCGTCTGCGGCGACGTCGGTTTCGGCAAGACGGAGGTTGCGCTGCGCGCGACATTTGCCGCCGTGCAGGGCGGCAGGCAGGTTGCCGTGCTGGTGCCGACGACCCTGCTCGCCCAGCAGCATGCCCAGACATTCTCCGACCGCTTCGCCGACTGGCCGATCAAGGTCGAAAACCTGTCGCGCTTCCGCACGGCGGTCGAGCAGCGCGAAGTCATTGCCGGGCTGGCATCGGGCAGCGTGGACGTCGTCATCGGCACGCATCGCCTGCTGCAGCGCGATGTCCGGTTCCACGACCTCGGGCTCGTGGTCGTGGACGAGGAACATCGCTTCGGCGTTGCGCACAAGGAGCGCCTGAAGCAGATGCGCGCCGACGTCGACATGCTCACCCTGACAGCCACGCCGATCCCGAGGACGCTCAACATGGCGCTCGGAGGCCTGCGTGAACTCTCATTGATGACAACCCCGCCTGCCGAACGGATGGCGATCGAAACATTCGTGACCGAATGGAGCGATGGCCTGGTGCGCGAAGCCTGCCTGCGCGAAATCCGCCGCGGCGGGCAGGTCTACGTCGTCCACAACGCGATTGAGGACATTGGACAGTTCGCCGATCGCCTGCAGAAGCTCGTGCCCGAGGCAACGGTGCGCGTCGGCCATGGCCAGATGCGCGAGCGCGACCTCGAGCGGCTGATGCTCGACTTCTACCACCGCCGGTTCGAAGTCCTGGTCTGCACGACGATCATCGAGTCCGGCATCGACGTGCCGACCGCCAACACGATCCTGATCGATGGGGCCGAGCGCTTCGGCCTCGCGCAGCTGCACCAGTTGCGCGGCCGCGTCGGACGCTCGCATCACCGTGCCTGGGCCTACCT
>JBATEA010000072.1:0-4104 GCA_049663745.1 Steroidobacteraceae bacterium
GCGAATGGCCATCGAGGCGATCGAGGCGCCCGAGGAGTACGACCTGGCCAAGAGTTACGGACGCGCCGAAACCAGCCGGCTCGTGCAAGCGGTGCTCGACAGGCTTCCGGCGCATTACGGAGATGCATTGGAGTGGAAGTACATGGAGGGCCGTTCCGTCGAGGAAATCGGCGAGCGGCTCGGGATCGGGGCCACGGCGGCGCAATCGCTGCTCGCCCGGGCGCGCATCGCATTTCGCGAGGCACTCGAGCAGGTGTTCGGCGCCGACGCGGCGGACATCGCCGCGAGCATCGGCTCGTGACTTCACGCCATGGATGACAACGACATCGAAAACGTATTGCGGGCCGCGGGTCCGCGCGATCGTCCGCCCGACGATGTCGAGCGCCGGGTGCGCGAGCAGCTGCGCGATGAATGGCGCTCAATCGTTGCCGCGGATCGCACGCGCCGCCGGCAGCGGTCCGCCGTGGCTCTCGCCGCGGGTCTCGCCCTCGCCGCGCTCGGCGTGTGGCTTGCCGGTCCGCTGGTCACCGGCAACGGCGCGGCCGTCGGAACGGTTGCACTGGCCTCCGGCGACGGTCGCGCAAAGAGCGGCTGGCTCCGTAGCTGGCGGGTGATCCGCGATGGCGAATCGGTCGGTTCCGGGGAGACACTGATGACGGGCCCCGGCGGGCGGGTCGCGGTGCAGCTGCCCGGCGGCGTATCGGTGCGCCTCGATCAAGACACGCGCATTACGCTCGCGAGCGCCGGGAAGTTCGAGATCGAAAGTGGCGCCCTTTACGTCGATGCCGGCCGCGCAGGAGCGCAAACGCCGCAATTCGAAGTCGTGACGCCGACCGGGTCGCTGCACCATGTCGGGACCCAGTACGAGGTGCGCCTGCTCGGGTCAGCCGTGCGGGTCCGCGTTCGCGAAGGCCGGGTCGAATGGAGCGACGGCAGCGGCGTGACTTCGCGGGCTTCAGCCGGCGAGCAGCTCACGTTCGGGCCGGGCGATGCCGTGAAGCGAGGCACGACCCCGGTATTCGGCGAGTCCTGGGACTGGGTCGCCGCGACCACGCCGGGCATCGAGATCGACGGGCGTCCGCTGGCGGATTTCCTTTCCTGGGCGGGCCGCGAACTGGGTTGCGATGTCGTCTTTTCTCCAGCGGATATCGAGAACGAAGCAGCCGGCATCGTCGTGCATGGCTCGATCGCGGGCCTGACGCCGGCACAGGCCCTGGATGCCGTGCTCGCGACCACGCGACTGCAGGCTCAACTCGATGGCGGCCGCATCATCGTCAGCGTTCAGGAAACCGGCCGCCAGCCGAGTGTCGCGAGCAGCAGAGCGATCCCGGCGACATAGCCGACCGGGATCAGCCAGCCTTCGCGGAGCCATCTCGCGGTCGAGCGCGCTTCGGGATAGGTGCCGCAAATCGCGACACCCGCTGACGATCCGAACCACAGCATCGAGCCGCCGAAACCGACCGCGTAGGCGAGCACGCCCCAGTCGTATCCGCCCTGCTTCAATGCCAGAGCGGTCAGCGGAATATTGTCGAAGCCGGCCGATATGAAACCGAGCGCCAGCGCGGTCTGCCATGACGCACGCGGCAGCGATTCGACGGGCATCAGCGATGCGGACGCGACCAGGCACAACAGGAAAAGCGATCCCCTGAATGCTCCTGGCAATGCCCGCCAGTCCGGTGCGCGGATGCCAATCGTCATCAGCAGCGTCGCCGCGACGGTCGCACCGATGAACGGGAAACGGTCCGCAATCTCCGAATGCTCGAGATTCACGAATACATTCACCGCGACTGCGCTGGCGAGCACCCAGGCCACGACCAGCACGCGCACCCAGTCGATGTGAAGCGATTTTTCCGGGTCCTTGATGATCGGGGCGAAGCGCTGCTGGCGCTTTGCTGCGGCGATGCCGAATACCAGCAGAGCCACCGCAGCGGCCACATACGCATGTGCGACGGCAATCGGCGCGACGCCGCTGATCCACATCATCGTCGTCGTCGTGTCGCCGATCACGCTGCCGGCGCCGCCGGCATTAGACGCCGCCACGATTGCCGCGATGTAGCCGACGCTCACCCGCGCCCGGAACAGCGTGTGCGCCATTGCGCCGCCGATCAGCGCCGCTGCGATGTTGTCGAGAAATCCGGACATCACGAACACGATGACCAGCAATGCGAAAGCGCCGGTCCAGTCGTCGGGCAGGTAACGCGGCAGCGCTGCGGGGATTCCGCTTTCCTCGAAGTGGCGCGACACCAGCGCAAAGCCCGTCAGCAGGAACAACAGATTCGTCAGCAGCACCCACTCATGCGAGATATGCGCGACCAATCCGTTCCAGCCCGCGCCCGTGGGAAACTGCGTGAAAAACCATTCAAACGCGATCACCGCCGCGAGTCCGCAGGCGGCAATCGGGAGCGCCTTGCGATGGAAGACTGCGACGCCGAGCAAAGTCAGTCCGAAGAACAGGAATTCTAGTGGAAACATTTACTTTTTTTATTTCAACAGGTTATAGAATATAGCTCAGGTTGGCTGGAGGGCCTAGTGCGGCGCTTTCCGCGCACCGTCCCAGTCGGCCGGGCCCCACATCGGCCAGTCCCACTCGGCGGGCGACGCGCGGCAGCCACCGTCCTTCCAGCCGGTCCAGCCGCGTCCGCGCACGACACGCCCCGGACGCTCGATGGTCGGCTCCCCGTCGCGCAGCGCCTCGACACCGTTGACGAGCACGTTCGACACGCCGGTCGCGTATTGATGCGGCGCCGCGTACGTCGCGTGGTCCTGGATCGTCGCCGGGTCAAAGACGACCATATCCGCATAGAAGCCACCCTTGAGCTGGCCGCGGTCGTGCAGGCCGAGCACGGCGGCCGGTTGCGCGGTCAGGCGGCGCACGGCTTCCTCGACCGTCAGGAGTTTCTCGTCGCGGACGTAACGCGCGAAAACGCGCGCAAAGTTTCCATAGCCGCGCGGATGCAGATTGCTCTTCAGGAACACGCCCTCGGCCGAGACCGCCGTTCCGTCGGAGCCGAAACTCATGTACGGCAGTGCGATCTGCCGGCGGACGTTGTTCTCCGACATCAGGAAGTAAATCGCGCCCACGCGGCTCTCGTCTTCGGCCACCAGATCCATTGCCGCCTCTTCAGCGCTCACGCCGCGTTCCGTTGCGATCTCGGCAAGGGTGCGTCCGATCAACGGCTTCAATGCCGGATTCCGCAGCACGACAATCAGCACTTGCTCGGGACCGCCGGCATCCCGGAGTACATTTTCCCAATTCGTATCGATGGCGCGCATCTCCGCGGCGACGCGTTTCCTGATCGAAGGATCCCGCAGCCGCGCATACCAGGCGGCGTTGCCGCCTTCCTGCACCCAGGGCGGCATCGCGGCATCGAGTCCCGTTGCGGCCGCAGGGTATGTGTACATTTCAGTCGAGATTCGCAGCCCGGCGTTTCGCGCCGCCTCGATGCGCGCAATGGCTTCTCCCAGCTTCGGCCAGTTCTCGCGGCCCGCAGCCTTGAGGTGATAGATATCAGCGGGCGTGCCGGAGCGGCGCGAGATCTCGATCGTCTCCTCGATGGCCTCCAGCAGGCGGCGGCCTTCGCTGCGCATGTGCGTCGCGTAGATCCCGCCGCAACGGCCGGCCGCTTCGGCAAGGGCCACGAGCTCGCCGGTTTCCGCGAATACGCCGGGTGCGTAGATCAGCGAGGAGCCGACGCCCAGCGCGCCGTCCTCCATCGCGCGTCGCACGATCTCCCGCATCGCGTCGAGCTGTTCCGGCGTCGGGTCCGCGTCCGCCGAGCCAAGCAGGTTCATCCGCACGGTCGCCGCACCGACATGCGACGCGACATTCATCGAGACGCCCTTCGTCTCCAGCAGTTCGAGATATTCGCCGAGTGTCGTCCACTCGACCGGAAATTTGAGATCCCCCTGTTGCTCGATGAGTTCCTGCTTCATCGCGGGCGTCAGCGGGCCCATGGAATAGCCTTCGCCCATCACCTCGAGCGTCACGCCCTGGCGCAATTCGCCCTGGCCGCGGCCATCGATCAGCAGCGATTCATTCGACCAGCTCAGCATGTTGATGAAGCCCGGCGACACTGCGCGGCCGGCGGCGTCGATCTCCCGCGC
>JBATEA010000073.1:0-4942 GCA_049663745.1 Steroidobacteraceae bacterium
CAGGACCGCCGCGCGACCCCGGCCCGTGTCGCGCAGAACCGTCGCGAGCGTCGCCGCACAGCGGTCGCGGAATGCCGGAAAGGGCTCAACGCCCGGCAACTCGCCCGCTGCCCAGGCCTTCAATGCCGCCGACAGCCGGCGGTGAGCCACGCGCCGATCCGCGAATTCGCCGGGCCCCACGCCGCCGCCCAGGTGCGCGGCGAGCAGCGCAAGATGATCGTATTCCTCGATGCCGGCGAGCGACTGCACTGGAAGCGCCACGCCGCCCTGCTCGACCGCAGCCTGCGCGAATGCTTCAGCCGACTCGCGCTGGCGCCGCAAAGTGCCGCAATAAACGAGATCGACGTGCCGGCCGATCGCGCGCCAGTGTCGCGCAAGTTGTCGGCACTGCGCGATTCCGGTTTCCGTCAGCCGGTCGTAATCATCGCTGCCGAAAGCCGCCTGCCCGTGCCGCACCAGGTAGACGCGGCTCATTCAGGCCAGCCAGCCCCCGTCCACGGTCAGGCAGCTGCCGGTGGTGAACGAAGCCGCGTCGGAGACGAGATAGAGCGCGGCGCCCGCGATTTCCTCCGGCTGGGCGATGCGCCCGAGCGGCGTCAGGGATTCCGCGATCGCGCGGCGTTTCGGGTCGCCATGAACTGCGGCAGCGAATTTCGTTTCGACGAGTCCCGGCGCCAGTGCATTCACTCGCACGCCCTGGCGACCCCATTCACGGGCCAGCCCCTGCGTCATATTCACAATCGCCGCTTTGGTCATCGAATAAACCGCCTGCCCATCCATAGGCCGGAAGGCATTCACGGAGGCGACATTGACGATCGCACCCTTGCCCTGCGCGATCATCCGGCGGCCTGCCTCGACGGATGCGCAGAAGAAGCCGCGGATGTTGACATCCACGGTCTTCTGGAAGGCGCTGATCTCCATCGAGACCGCTGGCCCGAAGTAAGGATTGGTTGCCGCATTGTTGATCAGGATGTCGATGCGCCCGTGGCGCGCGTCGATCTCTCGAAAGGCCCCGGCGATCTGTTCCACCTCGCCGATATGGCAGGACAGCGCCGAAGCGGCGCCGCCGGCCGCGCGGATCTCGGCGGCAACCGCCTCGCAGCCCTCGAGCTTGCGACTGCTGACGACGATCGTCGCGCCGTGACGCGCGAGCAAAAGCGCAATCGCGCGGCCGATACCGCGACTGGCGCCCGTCACGAGCGCGACGCGACCGCTCAAGTCGAATGTGCTTTCAGCCAAGCTGGAAATCTCCCCGGCGGTTGCCCGATGCGGCGGCCAGATCCTAGCATTCGCCGGCCTGCCGACGCTGCCGCTCGCTACAATCGGCGTGGCGCGCCAAGCGCCCCTGACGGATCCCGACATGACCATACCGCGCCGCGACCTCGACTTTCAGGTCTTCGATGTCCTGGATGCGGACGGGCTCTGCCGCCTGCCGCGTTATGCCGGGCACGACCGCCAGGTATTCGACGGGGTCATCGACAGTGCCTACCGGATCGCCGAGGAACGCTTCGCGCCGTTCGCCGCCGCCTGCGACGTCGACGAGCCGCGCGTCGTGGACGGGCGCGTCTGGATGATCCCCGCAACGAAGCAGGCGTATGACGCCTACAACGAAGCATCATTCACGGCTGCGACCTTCGATGCCGAGGACGGCGGCATGCGGCTGCCGCTGCTGATCGCGAAAGCCTGCTCCGCCGTCTTCAGCAGTGCCAACGTCGCGTTCCATTCTTATTCCACGCTGACCGCCGGCGCCGCCAATCTCCTGATCACTTTCGGCAGCCAGGCCCAGCGCGAGCGTCTCGCCCGCCCGATGCTGGCGGGCCGCTTCACGGGAACGATGTGCCTGTCGGAACCGCACGCGGGCTCGTCGCTGACCGACATTCGTTGCCAGGCCCTGCCCGGGCAGGACGGCGGCTACCTGCTGTCCGGCAGCAAGATGTGGATATCCGGCGGTGACCACGAACTCGCCGAGACCATCGTGCACCTGGTGCTCGCCAAGATTCCCGGCGGGCCACCGGGCGTGCGCGGCATTTCGCTGTTCGCCGTTCCGCGCAACCGCATCAATGACGACGGCACGGTCGGAGCCGACAACGACGTGCGCCTCGTGGGCATCAATCACAAGATGGGCTGGCGCGGAACGGTCAACTGCGTGTTGTCATTCGGGGAGCAGGGGCGTTGCCGCGCGGAACTCGTCGGGCTCCCGCACCATGGCCTCGAGTACATGTTCCAGATGATGAATGCCGCGCGCATCGGTGTCGGCATGAATGCCGTCGCGCTCGGATACGCCGGTTACCTGCATGCACTCGCTTATGCGCGCGAGCGGCCGCAGGGGCGGCCGGTTGCTGCCCGCGACCCGAAGTCGCCGCCAGTGCCGATCCTGCGCCATGGCGATGTGCGCCGGATGCTGTTGACGCAGAAGTGCTGGGTCGAAGGCGGCCTGGCGCTCGTGCTCTATTGCGCGCGGCTCTGCGACGAGGAGCGCTGCGAGGAGGATCCCGCCAGGAGGCAGTCGCTGCACCTGCTGCTGGAACTGCTGACGCCGATCGCGAAGTCCTGGCCATCGGAGTTCTGCCTGGAGGCCAACAAGCTCGCGATCCAGGTGCACGGGGGTTATGGCTACACGCGCGATTATCCCGTCGAGCGGCTATACCGGGACAATCGCCTCAATCATATCCACGAAGGAACGCACGGCATCCACGGACTCGACCTGCTGGGGCGAAAGGTTTCCATGCATGGCGGCGCTGCGATGCGCGAGCTCGCGGCCCGCATCATGGAGACGATCATGGCGGCGCGCGCCGAACCGGCGCTGGCGGAACACGCGGAATCACTCGCGACAGCGCTTGCGGACATTGCGAAGACCACCGAGATCCTGGTCGACGCCATGGCGAACGACCCTGAGCGTGCCCTCGCCAACGCGACCGTCTATCTCGACTCCCTGGGACATGTGGTCGTCGCCTGGCGCTGGCTGGCCCAGGGACTCGCGGCGGCACGTACCAGCGCGAGCGCATTTGATCGTGATTTCCACGCCGGCAAGCTGGCGGCCTGCGCATTCTTCTTTCGTCACGAGTTGCCGCGGATCACTCCGAAACTCGCCCTGCTGCGATCTCTGGACGACACGGCGCTCGCGATACCGGACTCCGGATTCTAGGCGGCCCTCAGGCGAGCGGCCGATGCGCGATGCCGAGGGCGCGCGCCACGGCCTCGTGCGTGATGGCGCCCTCGTGCACGTTGAGCCCCGCGGCGAAGCCCGCGTCGCGTTCCAGCGCCTTGCGCCAGCCGAGGTCCGCGAGCTCGCGCACATAGGGCAGCGTCGCGTTGGTCAACGCGAATGTCGAGGTGCGCGGAACCGCGCCCGGCATGTTGGTTACGCAGTAGTGAACGACCCCGTCGACGACATAGGTCGGGTCCGCGTGGGTCGTCGGCTTGCTCGTCTCGAAGCAGCCGCCCTGGTCGATGGAGATATCGACGAGCACCGCGCCTTTCTCCATGCGGCGCACCATGTCGCGCGTGACGAGCCTGGGTGCCGCGGCCCCGGTCACGAGCACCGCACCGATCACGAGATCGGCCTTCGTCACCAGCCGTTCGATGGACTCGGTCGTCGAATAGGCCGTCTCGATGGTGTTGCCAAATTGCGCGTCGAGTTCACGCAGCCTGCGCAGCGAGCGATCCACGATCGTGACCTGGGCGCCGAGGCCGACGGCCATCTGCGCCGCATTCGTGCCGGCGACGCCGCCGCCGAGGATGACGACCCGCGCGGGGGCCACGCCCGGCACGCCACCCAGCAGCACGCCGAAGCCGCCATTCGCCTTCTGCAATGCCGTCGCACCCACCTGGATCGACATGCGGCCCGCCACTTCGCTCATCGGGGTCAGCAGCGGCAGTGAACGATCCGGCACGGTCACCGTTTCATAGGCAATCGCGGTCACGCCGGATTTGACGAGCGCCTGGGCCTGCGCGGCATCGGCGGCCAGGTGCAGGTACGTGAACAACACCTGCCCGCGCCGCAGCATGGCGCATTCCGGCAGTTGCGGCTCCTTGACCTTGACGACGAGCTCGGCGCCATCGAATACCGTCCTGGCATCCGGCACGACGGTGGCCCCGGCGGCGCGATAGGCTTCGTCGCCGATACCGATGCCGGCGCCCGCGCCGGACTCGATCATCACCTGGTGGCCTGCACTTGCCAGCTCGCGCACGCCGGCCGGCACCAGGCCGACGCGGTATTCATGAACCTTGATTTCCTTCGGACAGCCGATCTTCACCCATCCTCCCTCAGCCACCCGCGTGGCCACCAGAACAGCCGGCGCCGGCGCGGCCGGCGGCACGGGGTGCAATTATCCGCATAGAATACCCTGCATGGCCACGGCACACGACCCCACCCGGCTCGCCGCCCATCCGGCCCAGTTGTCGCAGGCATTCGCACAGCAGCGCCGCGCATTCGATGCCGAGCCGTTTCCGACGCTCGAGACGCGGCGCGACCGGCTCGATCGCCTGCGGCGCATGCTGCGTGACAACGATTCCGCCATCCGCGACGCGATCAGCGCCGACTTCGGCAATCGCGCACAGCAGGAAACGCTCCTGTTCGAGCTGTTCACGAGCATCGATGGCATCGGCCACGCGCGCCGGCGCCTGCGCCGCTGGATGCGCACCGAGCGGCGCAGCGTCGCCTGGTGGAGCCTGCCGGGAAGCGCTCGACTGATGCGCCAGCCATTGGGCGCGGTCGGCATCATCGTACCTTGGAATTACCCGTTGTACCTGGCGATATCACCGCTGACGGCGGCGCTCGCTGCCGGCAATCGCGTCTTGCTGAAGATGTCGGAGCACACACCGCGCTTCGGCACGCTGTTCGAGTCACTGGTTGCGGGGACGTTTGCGTCCGACGAGGTGATGGCCGTCAACGGCGATGCGGGCGTCGCGCGCGCATTCACGGCGCTGCCATTCGATCATC
>JBATEA010000074.1:0-2169 GCA_049663745.1 Steroidobacteraceae bacterium
CTCCGTCCTTGACGGGGATTCGGACGCCCGGGTTGTGGTCCATGTGTACGGTGCCTTGCGTGCCGTCGAGCATGTAAGTAACCGTGTAACCGTCGGCGACTTCGTTGCTGTCGTAAACGGTTTCGCAAACCGGCTCCACGACAGTAGCGGTATTGCCGTCCTGCATTCGCTGCTGGACCTTGTTGCCTGCGTAACCGCCAGCAACTGCACCGGCGACCGTCGCGAGCTTCTGCCCGTCACCATGTCCGACCTGGCTGCCCAGCACGCCGCCAACGACAGCGCCAATGGCCGTGCCGGCAATCCGCTTTTCGTCCTTGACGGGTACCTGCTGAGTGACCGCTTCGTCGCGACATGACTGCCTCGCGATCCGGTTGGTCTTGACGGCCGGCGCGACAGCTATGACATCGGCGTAGTCCTTCCACGGGTTCAAATCGACCCGCGTGCTGGCGTAGGCGCCAACCGCCGTGAGTACGACCGCGCCCAGAATCGCGCCCGCCAATAGGGAATTATTCATCGCTCGTCTCCTGATGCCGGGCGCAATTGAGGATTCGGCCCGGACCACCTTGGCTGAGCCCGGTGGCGTGTCGTCGGGGGCGATCCCGCGAATTCGCATTTGGATTCAGATCCGGCACCGCTGCAGCTTCACGCTGCATGAGATGAGACGACGTTGAAGACTAGCGTCTGAGGCATCCCGTCGTCTGTGCGCAAACGAACACGGCACACCAGTCGGTTGTCGGCGCCAGGGTCGCCGGGTAGACGGCGACCCTGGACACTTTATGGATCAGGACGCGGAGCCCGTGACGGGTGCGCCATCCTTCACACGGATTCGCTCGCCAGGATCGTGGTCCATGACGATCACGCTCTCCTTGCCGTCAAGGCGATACTTGACCTTGAATCCTTCCTGCGAGGTAACTGAATCGAAGACCGTCGTGCAGCGCCGCTCCGAGACATTCTCGGTATTGCCTTGCTGCATTTCCTTCTGGATCTGGTTGCCCGCGTAGCCACCGGCCGCGGCACCGGCTACCGTTGCCAGCTTCTTCCCATCGCCACTGCCGACCTGGTTGCCAAGTACACCGCCCACGACTGCGCCGATGGCCGTGCCCGCAATTCGCTTCTCATCCTTGACGGGGGCCTGTTGTGTAACCACTTCGTCCCGGCAGACCTCGCGCGGAACCTGCGTCGACTTGAAGTTTGGCTCAACGGCGACCACGTCCGCGTAATCTGCGAGCGGATTCAAGCCGTATTTAGTTGTTGCAAAGGCGCCGATGGCGGTGACCGCAATTGCGCCTGCGATCACTCCAGTCATCGTTGACCTGTTCATTGCGTCTCTCCTCTATGGCTCACAAAAGCCACTATCCGTCGCTGCTTTGCAGTGGCAAATTCAGGTCGTCGCCATTACGCGACGCGTGAATCGACGGGTCCGGGGTCATCCTCGCGGGCACCGGAAGGCTGCCCCGCTGGTGTCTCAACAGTCGAGAAGAGACCGCAGCCGCCGGTGGCGCAACAGCCGTCGCTGGAAATCCCGTTCGCTGGAGTTGCACTTGGCAAGGATGATCTGCAGCAGGCGATTCCGGTCTCCGGCGCTCCAGCGACCTTTCGCCGTCAATGCGAGTGCAAGTGTCGCCCAGCGGCCGAGCATCGCGCGCTGCGCAGCCGTCAGGTCGGCCGCCTTCCTGCTCCCGAGCCGGGCCAGCGCGTCCGTGACGGCCGCCTGACGGCGCGCCTGTGGATCGCGCTGTCCGTAAATGCGCGCAACACCTGTCGCCGCCTCCAGCCATTGGAGGCTCCGCGGCAAGCGCGCCTGATGCCCAGGAATGAGCGAATAGAACAGGTGGGACTGCGCCAGCGCGCGCAGCGTGCTTGGCGAACTGCGATAGCGCTTGTCGGCGGCGCGCCTGGCGAGCTCGCGCGCGGCGAGGCGTCGTGCCTGCGCGGTGCGCGGGCGAAATCCGAGACGGTGATAAAACCACCATGCGCCGGAGTCGATGCCTTCGTCGTTGCCGGCGCCCAGCTGATAAGGCTCGACGCTGAAGTCCGTGCAGCCGAACAGTTCCCTGGCGGTCGCAATGAATCGCGCAAAGATGCGCGCGGCCTCGCCACCGCGGAAAGTCTCGAACATGTTGAAGGACAATGCCCCGTGCCGACCCAGCACTTCGATCTGAACATAGC
>JBATEA010000075.1:0-5037 GCA_049663745.1 Steroidobacteraceae bacterium
GTGTCGCTGAACCCGCCGCCGACGGCGCCTTCGATGGTCATGGAGCCCAGCTCGCCGTAGCTCAGGGTGACATCGCCGCCGAAATCCTGGCTCGGCTTCTTGGTGTCGAACTTGACGATGCCTGCGGTCGTATTGCGGCCGAACAGGGTTCCCTGCGGGCCGCGCAGCACTTCCACGCGGTCGATATCGAACAGCGGGAAACTCTTGAGGATGACGTTTTCCAGGACCACTTCGTCCACGATGATCGACACGGGTTGTGACGCAGCCAGGTCGAAGTCCGAATTGCCGAGGCCGCGGATGTAGAACCTCGGCGCGAGCCTGCCATTGGACGACTCGGCGTACAGGCTCGGAACGCGCGTTGCGAGAGCCTGGATGTCCGCGCCGCCCTCGAACATCGCGTCGAGGCGCGCGCCTTCGAGGGGCGCAACTGAAATCGGAACGTCCTGGATGTTTTCAACCCGTCGCTCGGCCGTGACCATGACGTCTTCAAGCGTCGTTGGCGTCTGTGCCCAGGCGGCGGGCACCGGCAATGCCATGGCGATAGCTGCGGCGAGGCCCCGGCGCGCGAGGCTGCGAGACGCGAGGCCTCCGCCATACTGTGCGTTACCCATTTTCTGAACTCCCCTAGGAACTGACGCGGACCGGGATATCCGGGCGCGGAGTTTTCGGACGAGTGTAGCGGAGCCGCAGAGCCGTGCAAGCCGGCAGCGGAGAATCGACCTACTTGATCTTCGATTCCTTGTAGGTCACGTGCTTGCGCGCCACCGGATCGAACTTGCTGAGCTCCATCTTCTCCGGATGCAGGCGCTTGTTCTTCGTGGTGGTGTAGAAATGGCCGGTTCCGGCCGACGAGACGAGCTTGATCTTGTCACGCATGGCGGTTCCTCAGACGTGGGTGCCGGCGGCGCGGAGCTCCGCGAGCACCGCATCGATGCCGCGCTTCTCGATCGTGCGCAGGCCGCGGGTGGACAGCCGTAGCGTGACCCAGCGAGCCTCGCTTTCGACCCACAACCGCTGGGCGTGCAGGTTCGGCAGGAAGCGCCGGCGCTTCTTGATGTTCGAGTGCGACACCTTGTTGCCGCTGGCCGGCCGCTTGCCGGTGACCTGACAGACTCGGGACATGACCTGGACTCCGCTGGCTAGGCTGCCCTGAAAGAGCGGCGTATTAGACCAGCCGGGCGGAGGCCCGTCAAATCAGGTTTTACGAGTCAAATCAGGCCTTTCTCCGCGAGGGAAGCGCAGTTTCCGTCGCCGATGATCAAGTGGTCCAGCAGCCGGATTTCGACCAGCGCCAGGGCATCGCGCAGCCGCGTCGTGATGATCTCGTCGGCCTGGCTGGGCTCTGCCACGCCGGAGGGGTGGTTGTGGGCCAGGATGACCGCCGTTGCATTCCGGGCGAGCGCCTGCTTGACCACCTCACGTGGATGGACGCTGGCGCCGTCCACCGTGCCCCGGAACAGTTCTTCGCAGTTGATCAGCCGGTGCCGGCTGTCCAGGTACAGGCAGCAGAAAACCTCGTGCTCGCGGTCTCGCAGCCTCGCGATCAGGTACTCGCGGGCGGCACGCGGGCTCTGCAGCGCGGGGCCGCTTTGCAGGCGTTCCAGGTGATGGCGGCGCACGATTTCGAGCGCAGCCTGCAATTCGGCCCAGCGCGTGGGGCCGACGCCACGCTGGCGGCAGAGCGCATTGCGCTCGGCGGACAGCACACTCCGCAGCGAACCGAAATGCGCCAGCAGCGACCGCGCGACGTCCAGTGCCGACTGGCCACGGGTCCCATGGCGCAGCCAGATTGCCAGCAGTTCCGCCTCGGAAAGCGACGCGGACCCCATCTGCAACAGCTTTTCACGAGGCCTTTCGCCAGGCGGCCAGTCCCTGATCTGCATGCGTATCTCCTGCAGCCAGTCTGCGGTCAGGCGCAGCCCGCCGTGGTTCGCAAATGTCGCCCGTTGGCGCGGATACCGGCTCGCGGGGATAATCGATCCATGGACAAGCCGCGGCCACGACCCATGCGGATCCTGCTCGGCGTGACCGGCGGGATCGCCGCCTACAAGAGTCCGGACCTGGTCCGGCGACTGCGGGAGCGCGGTGCCGAGGTCCAGGTCGTCCTGACCGCCGGCGCCACACGCTTTATCACTGCGCTGACCCTGCAGGCCGTGTCCGGACGGCCGGTGCGCGAGACGCTCTGGGACGAGGCCGCCGAAGCGGCAATGGGCCACATCGAGCTCGCGCGCTGGGCGGACGCGGTCCTGGTCGCGCCGGCGACCGCTGATTTCCTCGCGCGGCTCGCGCACGGGCGTGCGGACGACCTGCTATCCACTCTTTGCCTGGCGACTGCGGCGCCCCTGTACCTGGCGCCAGCGATGAATCACCAGATGTGGGCCAATCCCGCAACAGCCGCGAATGTGGCGGTTCTCGGGAATCGCGGTGCGATGATCCTGGGGCCCGGCGAGGGCGACCAGGCCTGCGGCGAGACGGGGCCCGGACGCATGCTCGAACCCGAAGATATCGCTGAGCAAGTGATGGCGCGCTTGACTGCGAGTCGCGTTCTGGCCGGACTGAAGGTCGTCGTCAGCGCGGGACCGACGCGGGAGCGCCTGGATCCGGTGCGGTTCATCAGCAATCGCAGTTCCGGGAAGATGGGCTACGCCGTTGCAGAGGCAGCGCGGGATGCGGGTGCGACGGTTGTCCTGGTCAGCGGGCCCGTGCACATCGTCCCGCCTGCGGGCGTCGAACTCGTGCAGGTCGAGAGTGCGCAACAGATGCACGACGCCGTGCACCGCGCACTGGCGGCCGCGGACATCTACATCGGCGCCGCCGCGGTCGCCGACTACCAGGCGAAGGAAGTGGCCGCCCGGAAGATCAAGAAATCCCCGGAAAAGCTGCAGCTCGACCTGGTCCGGGCGCCGGACATCCTCGCATCGGTCGCGGCGCTCAAGGCCGGCCGGCTGTTTATCGTCGGATTCGCGGCCGAGACCGAGAATGTCGAGGAGAACGCGCGCGCGAAACTCACCGGAAAGCGGCTCGACATGATCGCGGCGAACCAGGTCGGCGAGGGTCTCGCCTTCGAGCGCGACGATAATTCTCTGCTGGTCCTGTGGGCCGGGGGCCGCGAGGAAATACCGAATTGCGCCAAGCGCGAACTGGCGCGACGCCTGGTGGAGCTGATCGCGCAGGTCCGTCGTTCGAAGAAGCGCCCCGGCGTCGTTGCAGCGGTCCGCAGTTGAATGCGCGCATGACGGCTTCCCGGCGGCTCCTGATCCGTGTCCTCGATCCGCGCGTCGGCCGCGAGATCCCGCTGCCGGCCTATGCGACGGACGGATCCGCGGGTCTCGATCTGCGCGCCTGCCTGGATGCGCCGGTGATGCTCGAGCCGGGACAGACCCACCTCGTGCCGACAGGTTTTGCGATCCACCTGGAAGATCCAGGGCTCGCTGCGGTCCTGCTGCCGCGATCCGGACTCGGTCATAAGCACGGCATCGTGCTCGGCAACTTGGTCGGGCTGATCGACTCCGACTACCAGGGCCAGGTGATGGTCTCGGTATGGAACCGCGGCAATCATCCGTTCACGATCTCGCCGGGCGAGCGGATCGCCCAGATGATCGTCGTTCCCGTGGTCCAGGTGGAACTCGAAGTCGTGCAGGAATTCAGCGCGTCCGCGCGCGGCAGCGGCGGCTTCGGCAGTTCCGGCCGCTAGCGCGGCACGACCGCCCTCAGTTCCTTGAAGCGCTTGATATCCGCCCCGAACGTCGTTCGGATGGATTCGCGTTCGGCGCGCTTCTTTTCGAGGTTCTGCTGCTGCGTCGCGATATCGGACGCCGAGCGCTGAAGATCCAGGGTGAGCCCCTCGGGCATCGGCTCCGCATCCGCCGACTTGTTGCGCGGCTGGAAGCGCGACGCCTGTTTCTCGAACTGGGCGTGCTTCGCCCGCAGGTTGGCGAGCGACTGTTCCTGGATGGTCAGCTGCGCCTCGATGAGGTCGAGGCGCCGGTCGCGCAGCACCTCGATTTCCTCGACCGACTGGTACATCTGCAGCAGCACACGGTCGCGCAGCTTCTTCTGCTGCACTTCCTTTGCGGCCTTGTCCGCCGCGGCCTTGGCGGTGGCCTCCTCGGGCGTGACGATGCCTTCTTCATGGCCCACCGGCACACCCTGACGATTCAGGACGTCGCGGTCCTGCTCGGCATATTCGGGCGGAATGCTGTCGCCGTAATGGACCTGGCCGTTCTTGTCGACCCAGCGGTAGAGCTTCTGACTGGTGTTGGTCGCGCCATCGGCTATGCCCGCCAGCAAGGCGAGCATCAGTGCGGGCAACAGCGCTCTCGTCGACCAGGGACTCATCCGGGACACCTCTCCTGACATATTCTGCCCCCTTGCGCAGGGGTCAACCGTAAATGGATCACGCTTCGTCTTCCACACCATAGTGGGACCGGTAACTGCGGAGGCCGGCGACCTCATCCGGGCGCCCGGCCGATTCCAGGTGCTCGATGATGTCACCGAGCGTGATGATTCTAACGACCGGGATGCTGAATGAGGTCTGAACCTCCTGTACGGCGGAGAGGGCGCCCTGGCCCCGTTCCTGGCGGTCCAGTGCCAGCACCACGCCCGCGGGCAGCGCACCAGCCGCTCGTATGATGTCGATGGACTCGCGGATGGCGGTGCCGGCGGTGATCACGTCGTCGACGATCAGTACGCGACCGGCCAGCGGGGCCCCGATCAGGCTGCCGCCTTCGCCGTGCGACTTGGCCTCCTTGCGGTTGAAAGCGACCGGCACGCTGCGGCCGTGACGGTTGCTGAGGGCGATCGCCGTCGCGGTTGCGAGCGGGATGCCCTTGTACGCCGGCCCGAACAGCATGTCGAAGGCGAGACCCGAATCGACGATCGCCTGCGCATAGCTTGCGCCAAGCGAACTGAGCGCGGCGCCGTCGCTGATCAGTCCCGCATTGAAGAAATACGGGCTCACCCGGCCCGACTTCAACGTGAACTGGCCGAAGCGCAGCGCCTGCCGCGCGATGACCAGCTCGATGAACTCTTTTTGGT
>JBATEA010000076.1:0-8769 GCA_049663745.1 Steroidobacteraceae bacterium
ACCGGGCCGTGGACCTGCTGTGCCGCAGCAAGCACCCGGACACCGTGCGTCACCTGGTCGAGGCGCTGAAGGACGAATCCGAGTACACGCGGCGCGCGGCCGTCGAAGTGCTGAATGTCGTCGGCGACGAGAGCTCCGTGAAATACCTGTTGCAGGCCATCAAGGATGCCGACTGGTGGGTGCGCAGCCGCGCGGCGGACGCGCTCGGCAAGATCGGCGGACCCAACGTCATCGATGCGGCACTCGCACTGGTCTCCGACCGCGACGAAGAAATCCGCCGGACCGCCGTCGAGATCCTGAACCAGACCAAGGATGAGCGGGCGGTCAGTCACCTGCTCACCGCGAGCAAGGACTCGGACTGGTGGGTCAGCGAACGGGCGGTCGACGCCCTCGGCGCGATCGGCAGCCGCACCGCGGTGCCGCGGCTGCTGGAGATGCTGCAGGCAAACCCGAAGTCCATGCCGTCGATCGTGCGGGCGCTAGGCAAGATCGGAGACTCGACCGCCACCGACAGCATCATGCGCGCGCTCGACCGGCCCGAGACCGACATCCGCGTCGAGGCGATGGCCGCTCTCGTGCGCCTGGCCGACGACCGCACCATCGATCCCGTCCGCGCGCGCATCGCGCCGCTGATCACGTCGATCGAGCAGACGGTGGCCGGCGCGGCGCAGCGCTCGTTGTCGGAGCTGGAAGCGAAATTCGGCGGCACGACCCTTTCCGGCACGCCTGCGCCGGGTACCATCATGGCGATCCGGCCCGGTTCGGACGTCGCACGCACGATGCTGATCGAGTCGGCGGATGTCGCGGCGATCATGAAGGCCGCCGAGGCCCAGGGCCGGCTCGACATCGCGACGCTGCAGCCCGGCGACGTGCTAGAAGGCCGCTACAAGTACATCGAGCGCATCGGCAAGGGCGCGTTCGGCACCGTGCTGCTGATGGAAGACACCGTCGTCGACGAACGGCTGATCCTCAAGTTCCTGAATCCGGCCATCTCCCAGGACGAGGAGATGATGCAGCGCTTCGTGCATGAACTGCGCTACAGCCGCAAGATCACCCATCCGAACGTGATCCGCATCTACGACTTCCTGCACATCCGCGGCAACTACGCGATCTCGATGGAATACTTTCCGTCGCACACGCTGGGCGGCGAGGTGTCCGACGGCAAGCCGGTGGCCTTGCGCCGCGCGTTGGGCTTCGGCATGGACATCGCGAAGGGTATGTCGGTCGCCCACGGCGTCGGCATCGTCCATCGCGACCTCAAGCCGGCCAACGTGCTGATCAATGAAGACGGGCTGCTGAAGATCGTGGACTTCGGCGTCGCCGCCGCCCAGCACCAGGGCGACACGCAGCTGACCAAGACGGGCTATGTGATCGGCTCGCCGAAATACATGGCGCCGGAGCAGATCCTCGGCAAGAAGGTCGACGAGCGGGCCGACATTTACTCGCTCGGCGTCATGATTTACGAGTTGCTGACCGGCGTGCCCCCATACCACCGCGGAGACCACATGTCCGTGATGTACCAGCACGTCCAGGGTCGGGCACGGCCACCGATCGAGCTGAACCCGGCGCTGCCGCCGGCGCTGTCTGAGCTGGTGATGAAGGCCATGGCCGTGGACAAGGAGAAGCGCCCGGCCTCCATGGACGAATTCCATGTGGCGCTGGAGCGATTCTTGTGATTCACTCGCGCGCCAATGCCGCGCATTGATGCATTCCTCAAGTTAGGCACGACCCAGGCCTGCTCCGACGTCCATCTGGCCGTCGGCGTGCCGCCGATGCTCAGGATGAATGGCGAACTGGTCGCCATCCGGTTCCGCGACCTGGCGGAGGCCGAGCTCGAGAGCTACGTCAACGAGATCCTTTCGCGCAACCTCAGCGAGCGGTTCAGGACCGGGCACGACGTCGATTTTTCCTACGTCTCCGAGGACGGCGGGCGATTCCGCGTCAACGTATTCCGCAAGGATTCCGGGGTCGGCGCGGTGTTCCGGTCCATCCCGAACGAGATCCCGACACTCGATTCACTGCAGCTGCCGCCGATCGTCAGGAAGCTCTGCGATTATCACCAGGGCATGGCCCTGGTGACCGGATCGGTAGGCACCGGCAAGTCGACGACGCTCGCGGCAATGATCGACCTGCTGAACACTACGCGAAATCTCAACATCATCAGTCTAGAGGACCCGATCGAGTTCGTGCATCGCAGCAAGCAGAGCCAGGTCGTGCAGCGCGAACTCGGCACCCACCTTCCCACTTTTGCCGAGGGCGTGCGCGCCGCGCTGCGCGAGGATCCCGACGTGATCCTGGTCGGCGAGTTGCGGGACGCGGAAACGATCTCGATGGCCATGACCGCCGCCGAAACCGGGCACCTGGTGCTCGGCACTCTCCACACCACCAGCGCCGTGAAGACCATCGACCGGATGATCGACGCGCTGCCGGCAGACGAGCGCGAGCAGACCAAGAATTTCCTGGCGCAAAGCCTGATCGCCGTGATCACGCAGGTGCTGGTCCGCAAGCCCGAGAATCGCGGCCGCAGGGCGGTCTGCGAAGTCATGATGATGAACCGGGCGATCGCGAAGCTGATCCAGACCGACCAGACGCACCAGATACCCGCGCAGTTGCAGACCGGGCGCGACAGCGGTATGCAGCTGATGGACCAGTCCCTGCTGACCGCCATCAAGGCCAAGGAAATCGACCCCGATGATGCCTTCGCCTATTCGACCGACAAGCGCCTGTTTGCAAAGCATGTCGTGGACCGCAGCCTGCTGCCGCGATTCGACATGCAGGAGTGAGGCGGTAACGTGGCGCGCGTGGACGAATACCTCGAGGAGGTACTGAAGCAGAACGGGTCCGACCTGCATTTCATGGCGGGCGATCCGGCGCGCATCCGGCTGTACGGAAAGCTGTCCAGCCTGCGGCCCGACCGCCTGGCGGCCGATTTCGTGCACGAGGCGCTTTACGAAATCATGCCGCGCAAGGCGCTCGAGCGCTTCGAGGCCCGCGACGGCACTGATTTCGCCTACTCGCTCGGAACGATCGCGCGGTTCCGCGTCAATATAATGCGCCAGCTGAATGGCATGGGCGGCGTGTTCCGCGCCATACCCTCCAAGGCGCAGACCCTCGAGCAGCTCAAGATGCCCGAGGCCGTGCGCAATCTCTGCAAGGCGTCGAGCGGCCTGATCCTGATGACCGGCAAGACCGGATCCGGCAAGTCAACCACGCTCGCGGCGATGATCGACGACCTGAACCTGCGCATCAAGGGCCACATACTGACGATCGAGGATCCGATCGAGTTCGTGCATCCGCGCAAGAACTGCCTGATCAGCCAGCGTGAGGTTGGCGTGCATGCCGACTCCTTTGCGAGTGCCCTGCTCTCGGCTTTGCGCGAGGACCCCGATGTCATCCTGGTCGGCGAGTTGCGCGACCTGGAGACGATCAGCACGGCGATCACCGCGTCCGAGATGGGCATTCTGGTCATGGCGACCCTGCATACGAATGGCGCGGCCGCGACCGTTGACCGGATGGTCAACGCATTCCCGCCCGACAAGCAGAGCCACGTGCGGACGATGTTGTCCACCTCGTTGCGCGGCGTCGTGTCGCAGCAGCTGATTTCGCGCAAGGGCCCGCCCGGGCGCGTCGCTGCGATCGAGGTGCTGATCAACACGCCCGCGGTCTCCAACCTCATCCGCCAGGGCAAGATCGACCAGCTCGAATCGGCGATGCAGGCCGGTTCGGCGCTTGGCATGCGCACGATGGACGCCGCCATTCAGCAGCTGCTGGATGCGGGCATGATCAGCGGCCGTTCGGCGTACGAGAAGTCCATCAACAAGGCTAAATTCGAGGAACTGAAGGAATTCGACTAGCCCGCGGCTCAAGGCATAATGCGTGACTCATCCCCGGACCCGAGTCATGGCCCGCCGCATCCTGATCACCAGCGCACTGCCCTACGCAAACGGGCCCACGCACCTCGGCCACATGACCGAGGCGGTGCAGACCGACATCTGGGTGCGCTATATGAAACTCGCCGGGCACGATTGCATCTACGTGTGCGCCGACGACACGCACGGCACGCCGATCATGCTGAAGGCGGAGTCCGAGGGGATCACGCCGGAGCAGCTGATCGAGGCGGTCGGCGCGGAAAGGCGCCGCGACTTCGCCGACTTCGGCATCGGGTTCGACAACTACTACACGACCCATTCGGAGGAGAACCGCCGGCTGACCGTGCGCATGTACCAGGCGCTCGCCGCCGCCGGCCACATTACCCGCCGCATTGTCCGGCAGGCCTATGACGAAAAGGCAGGGATGTTCCTGCCGGACCGCTATGTCAAGGGAACCTGCCCGCGCTGCGCGACGCCGGACCAGTACGGCGATAGTTGCGAGAACTGCGGCGCGACGTACACGCCGTCCGACCTGATCGACCCCGTCTCCGTGGTCTCCGGCACGACCCCGGTGCAACGCGAATCGGAACACGTTTTCTTCAGCCTCGGCGACTTCGAGGCGATGCTGCGCAAGTGGACGCGTTCCGGCAGCCTGCAGGCGGCCGTCGCCAACAAGCTGGACGAGTGGTTCGACGCGGGCCTGCGGGACTGGGACGTTTCGCGTGACGCGCCCTACTTCGGCATCGAGATCCCCGACGCGCCCGGCAAGTACTTTTATGTCTGGCTCGATGCGCCGGTCGGCTACATGGCGAGCTTCGAGAATCTTTGCGCGCGCAACGGCCTCGTATTCGACGAATTCTGGGGCGCCGATAGCAAGGCCGAGCTTTGGCACTTCATCGGCAAGGACATCCTGTATTTTCACTCGCTGTTCTGGCCCGCGACACTGGAGGGCGCGGGTTTCCGCAAGCCGACCGTCGTGCATGCGCATGGATTCCTGACCATCAACGGCGAGAAGATGTCGAAGTCGCGCGGCACCTTCGTCACCGCCAGGACCTACCTGGACCTGTTGCCGCCGGAATATTTCCGCTATTTCCTGGCGGCGAAGCTGGGTCCCGGCCTCGAGGACATCGACATGAACCTCGACGAGTTCGCAACCCGGATCAACGCCGAGCTGGTGGGAAAGCTGGTCAATATCGCGAGCCGTTGCGCGGGATTCATCCATCGTGGCCATGGCGGCCGGCTCGCCGCGGCGCTGCCGGACCCGGTGCTTTATCGCGAATTCGTCGAGGCGACCGGCTGGATCGGCGCGAGCTATGAAGCCCGCGAGTACGCGGCTGCCGTGCGCGAGGTGATGGTGCTCGCCGACCGCGCCAATCTGTACATCGACCGGCACAAGCCCTGGCTCGCCGCGAAGGACCCAGCCCGTGCGGCGGAAGTCCAGGCAATCTGCACCGAGGGACTCAACCTGTTCCGCGTGCTGATGACCTGCCTGAAGCCGGTGATGCCGATGATGGCGGCATGCGCCGAGCAATTTCTCGGCAGGCCGGTGCGACTGTGGGGCGACATTGCCGAGCCGCTGCTCGACGTGACCATCCAGGAATACAAACCGCTTGCGACCCGCGTGGATCCCGCGCTGGTCCGCCGGCTGGTGGAGAAACCGATGCCGACGACCGAAGAAATCAGCGCGGAGGAATTCGCGCGCATCGACCTTAAGGTAGCCCGCATCGAGTCGGCCACGCTGGTCGAGGGCGCCGATCGCCTGCTGCAGCTGATCGTGGACCTCGGCGGCGAGCGGCGCACCGTTTTCGCGGGGATCCGCGCTTCCTACGCGCCCGAGCAACTCGTCGGAAGGCACGTCGTCGTGGTTGCCAATCTGAAGCCGCGCAAGCTGCGCTTCGGCGTCTCGCAGGCGATGATCCTGGTGGCCGGTGGCGAGGGCAGTGACGCGCTGTTCCTGCTGGGAGCGGACCCCGGCGCGACCGCCGGAATGAAGGTCAGCTGACAATGCTTGCGGAGCGCATCGACGCTCTGCTGCCGCAGACGCAGTGCCGGCGTTGCGGTTTCGATGGCTGCCGGCCCTATGCCGAAGCCCTGGCGCGCGGCGACAGCGCCCTGAATCGCTGCCCCCCCGGCGGCCAGCCAGTGATCGAGCAGCTGGCGGCACTGCTGGGGCGGCCGGTTTTGCCGCTCGATCCCGCCTGTGGCCGGGAAGGACCGCCGCTCGTCGCACTGATCGACGAGGCGGCCTGTATCGGTTGCGCCCGATGCCTCGACGACTGTCCCACCGATGCGATCGTCGGCGCGCGCAAGCGCATGCACACGGTTATCGCGGAAGATTGTTCCGGCTGCGAACTCTGCCTGCCCAGCTGCCCGGTCGATTGCATCCACATGCTCGCGGTGCCGGAACTGCCCGCGCAGCCAGGTCCTGCGCCGGCCCGCGGCGCGCGCGCTGCACATTACCGGGCGCTCTACGACGCCCGAAGGGTCCGCCTCGCGCGCGCGCAGGCCGAGTGGCGCGAGTCCCTGCGAGCGAGCCTGGGTCACGATGGCGCGCCGGCGGATTGAAACGCTGCTGACCGCCGACGCGCGACGACAGCTGTTCGAGCGGCTGCGCGCCGTCAATCCGCGGCCCAGGAGCGAACTCAGCTACCGCTCGCCCTATCAGCTGCTCATTTCCGTCATCTTGTCCGCGCAGGCCACCGACCGCAGCGTCAACCTGGCGACGAAGCGCTTGTTTCGCGTGGCGGCGACACCGCGAGCCATGCTCGAGCTCGGCGAGGTCGGTCTGGCCGCCCACATCCGCACCATCGGTCTCTGGCGCGTCAAAGCTCGTCATATCATTGCCGCGAGTCGCCTCCTGATCGAGCGCCACGGCGGCCGCGTGCCGCGCGAACGCGCTGCGCTCGAGGCCCTGCCGGGTGTCGGACGCAAGACCGCGAATGTCGTGATGAACACCGCTTTCGGCGCGCCGACCATCGCGGTGGACACGCACATCTTTCGCGTGGCCAACCGCACCGGCCTTGCCCCCGGCCGCAACGTGCGCGAGGTCGAAGACCGTCTGCTCATGGTGGTGCCCGAGGAATTCCGGGCGGATGCCCATCACGGGCTGATCCTGCACGGACGCTACGTCTGCAAGGCGCGCCGGCCGGCCTGCCCCGGATGCCTGATCGCCGATCTTTGCCGCTACCCGAACAAGACGGCTGCAGCCTGATTTGGTGCCGGGTCGCAGTTTCGCAGTTTCGCAATTTTCAAAACTGCGACCCGGCGCCAATCAGGACTTCTTCGGCATATAGAGGTCGGTCAGCGTGCCGTCGAACGCTTCCGCGGCGAACGCGACGGTCTCCGACAGCGTCGGATGCGGGTGGATCGTGAGGCCGATATCGGCGGCGTCCGCACCCATCTCGATCGCGAGCGCCACCTCCGAGATCAAATCGCCCGCATTGCTGCCGACGATGCCGCCGCCGACGATGCGGTGCGTTTCCACGTCGAACAGCAATTTCGTGAAGCCCTCGTCGCGATTGAGCGCCAGCGAGCGGCCGCTGGCCATCCACGGGAAAAGCCCCTTGCCCAGCTTGCGGCCCGCGGCCTGCGCCTCGGTCTCGGTGATCCCGGCCCAGGCGATTTCCGGGTCGGTGTAGGCAACCGACGGGATGACCAGCGCGTCGAACGCCCGCTTGTGGCCTGCGATGACCTCGGCCGCCACCTTGCCCTCGTGTGTCGCCTTGTGCGCCAGCATCGGCGGGCCGACGATGTCGCCGATCGCGAAGATGTGGGCGACATTGGTCCGCTGCTGGCGGTCCACGGCGATGTAGCCGCGCGCATCGACCTCGATGCCCGCCGCCTCGGCATTCAGCACCCGCCCGTTCGGGACGCGCCCGACCGCGCACAGCACGCGATCGTACGTCTGCGGTTGCGGCGAATCCTTCGCGTCAAAGCTGACCTTGAGACCGGCGTCCGCGGCTTCGACGCCCATCACCCGCGTGCCGGTCATGATCGCCGCATAACGCGAGCGCAGTCGCTTTTCCAGCGGGCGCACGAGATCCCGGTCGCAGCCAGGCATCAGCGTATCGGTGAGCTCGACGACGCTGACCTTCGAGCCGAGCGCGTCGTACACGCAGGCCATCTCCAGCCCGATGATGCCGCCGCCGATGACCAGCAATTGCGCCGGGATGTCCTTGAGGTCGAGCGCCGCGGTCGAATCCATGACCCGCGGGTCGTTCGGCAGGCCCGGGATGCGCGCCGGTTCCGACCCCGCGGCGATGATGCAATGCTCAAAACCGATCACCCGCGCCGTGCCATCGGGGACGCGCAGCTCGATCCGGTGCGCGGAGATGAATCGCGCGAACCCGCGCAGCACGTCGACCTTGCGCTGCTTGGCCAGGATGGTGAGGCCGGCAGTCAGCTTGCCGACGATCTTGTTCTTCCATTCCCTGAGCGCCTCGGTGTTGATCTGCGGTTCGCCGAAACGGATGCCGTGCGTGGACATCGACTCCGCCTCCTCGATGACGCGTGCGGCGTGCAGCAGCGCCTTCGACGGAATGCAGCCGACATTCAGGCAGACGCCGCCGAGCTGCGGCCAGCGATCGACCAGGATTACGCCCAGGCCGAGATCCGCCGCGCGAAAGGCCGCTGTATAGCCGCCGGGCCCGGCGCCGATCACGAGCACCTTCGTCGTCAGATCCGCCGCAGGCTCTCCCGGCGCAATGCCGGCATCATCCGTCGCCTTTGCGCCCGCAGCGCGCTTGACCGGCAGAACGACGGTCGCGCCGTGTCCGGCCATGACGACCGTCGTATCGGTCAGCGCCGGCAGCTGCACAGTGTCGCCGCCCGCAGCGGCCACCACGGCTATCAGACTGCCCTTCGATACCCGGTCCCCCTTCGCGATGCGGACTTCCTGGAC
>JBATEA010000077.1:0-6888 GCA_049663745.1 Steroidobacteraceae bacterium
GGGCCGCTCCAGCAGCAGACATCGGAAGCCTGCGCACGCCGCCCTCGCCCGCGACGATCAATTCGCCGTCGCCGGACGGCAGCACCGCGGAGATCGCCTTGCGATCGTCCTGCTGGGACAGCGTGAAGCTATGGCCGCCGTCCCGGCTGACCAGCAGCACGCCCGCCATGCCCGAGATGACCATCGTGTCTGCGCCGATGCGCGCGCCCGAGGTCAGCATCGAAACCGTGCCGGTCGGGATCGCCGTCCATTTCATGCCGCCGTCATCGGAACGGAACAGGTTGCCGCGCAGGCCGAATGCGAGCAGCGTATCGCCATCGAGCGGCAGGATTCCGTAGAAGGAGCCGTCGTAGGGCGACGGCAGTTCGCGCCAACTCGCACCGTCGTCGTCCGACCGGAACAGCCGCCCGGCTTCGGCTCCAAGGTAGAGCCGCTTGTCCGGGCCGTGCGCGATGGCATTGAGGTGAAACTCGAATCCGAGATCGACTTCGGCTTCCATGTCCCCGGGATCCGCCGGAGCCGCTTCCGCATCGGCCAGCGGCACCGGCTCGAATGGCACCTGGCCCCAGACGGCGCCGCCATCCGTGCTCGAGTAGATGACGCCGTAGGCGCCGACGGCGAGCCCGTGGTCGGGGCCGGCGAACCACACATCGAGCAACGGCTGCAGGTTTTCGGGCGCGAAGTGCACGCGCTCCCAGCTGTTGCCGCCATCGGTCGTGCGCAGGATCAATTCGGCATGACCCACGGCCCAGCCGTGCTTCGCGTCCGAAAAGTAGACGGCGTTCAGGTTGGCGCTGCCCGGCACCTGGACCTGTGTCCAGCTGCGGCCCTCATCGGTCGAGTACAGCACGTGGCCGCGCTCGCCGACCGCGAATACGCGCGGGCCGGCGCGCGCCAGGTCGAGCATCAGGGATTTCACGGCGAGCGGCGCGATCACCGACGAACGCGCCGCGGGATCCTCGGCTGCAGGATCCTGCGCCTGCGACTGGCGCAGCGTCGCCGTCTGCACTGCCGCAAGCGCCAGCAGCGCGAGGACGGCCTTCACGTCAGCGCGTGCCCCGCCTTGCGATCGCGGCCGGCGTGAAATCGGCTGCGGTTCGCTTCGCATTGAAGTTCACGGTCTGCGGCTCCTCGTTGTCGAGGCCGAGGGCCAGGTAACGACCCGATTGCAGGTCGTAGGTCGTCTCGAGCGTCGTCCAGAAGGTCGGGATCTCGTAGTAGTTGATCGAATGCCCTTCCTGGACGCGCCACATCTGGTCGCGATCGTCGTAACAGTCCACAACGAGGATCTGCCACGAATCCTCGTCCACGTAGAACGTGCGGCGCTTGTAGATGTGGCGCTGGCCGGGCTTCAATGTCGCGTCCACGACCCAGACGCGGTGCAGCTCGTAGCGCGCGTGCTGCTGGTTGATGTGCAGCGGCCGGATGATGTCGCTGTTCTTCAGCTTGTCGCTATGGAGCATGTAGGCGTTGTACGGGACGACCAATTCCTGCTTGCCGACCAGCTTCCAGTCGTAGCGTTCGGGACTGCCGTTATAGATGTCGAACTGGTCGGCGGTGCGCAGCCCGTCCGATCCGGTGCCGGGGTTGTCGAAGGCGACATTCGGCGCGCGGCGCACGCGGCGCTGGCCCGGATTGTAGAGCCAGGCGCGGCGCTGTTCTTTGGTCTGGTCGAGCGTCTCGTGCACCAGCAGGATTTCGCCCGCGAGCCGCGCCGGCGAGATGGTTTCCTGGATGAAATACAGCACGACGTTGTCGAGGCCCGCCTCGGTGGCGCCGGGCAGACTGTAGCCGACCATCGTCTCGTCGTGGAACTTGACCAGGTTGTAGTCGCCCGTGCGGCTGACGGCGGCCTGGCCGATGATGCGTTCGGCGATATCGGCGCGGTAGCGCAGGATGTGATTCCAGATCACCTCGACGCCGGAGCTTGGGATCGGGAACGGCACGCCGCCGATCGCGCCAGTCACGCCATTGCCGCCGCCGGTAAGCTTCGCGGAAGTCGCGTTCGCCTTGGTCGCATCATAGATGCGCTGCGGAAATGCGGCGCTGCGGTGCGACGGGTAGACGTTCATGTAGTAGCTGTTCTTGTACGCGTTCAGCAGCGCCTTGTGGCCCGCCGTCAGGTTGGCCGCGTATTTCGACATGTTGGTCGCGTCGATCTTGTACAGCGGCTTGTCGCTCGCGAACGGGTCCGGGTGGTGGCCGCCGGTCTTGAAGGCCGGGAAGCCCGCCTGCGCCGCCGACGTGAAGCCGCCCGTCCAGGCCGGGATCGTGCCGGCTGCGTTGCCTGCCTTCTCGCCGCCCATCGGCGTCAGGTCGGCACCGAGCCGCGCGGCCTGCTGGGCCGTGACGCCGGCAGTCGCGATCGTCGCCGCACAGGTGGCGCCCAGGAGGCCGAGGCGCAGGATGTTCTTCAGATTCATCATGACGGGACTCCGGCCGGTTCAGAACGAGTACTTGGCGGTCAATGCAACGAAGTCGCGATCGGTCAGCTCGTTGTAACGACTTGCGCCTCCGAATTGGGTGTAGCTGGCGTCGAACTCGAGCTTCGACAGGTAGCTCGCGCCGACACCGATCGTGGCGCCGTAGCGGCCCTCGACGAAATTGCCGCCGGGACCCGGCGTCGTGCCGGACACGTCCTGCGACCAGACGATGCGCGGCGCGAAGTTCCAGGCGCCGATCAGGCCGAGGTAATCGAAGCGCAGCGCCAGCCGGTAACCCCAGGAAGTCGGATCGGCGAAACGGCTCAGGGGCTCTACTTCATTGAAGTGACGGCTCGCGAGCTCCGCGTTGCCGGAGACCGAGGTGCCTGGACCGTTGAATCGCAGCCCGCGGCCGACCGGGCCGCCGCTGGTCTTGCTCGGCATGCCGTCTACCTTGGTGACGCCCGCCTCCAGCACGGCGACGACCTGCGCGGCACCCAGCATCGGCGGGAAGGCCTTGGTCGCGGTCGTCTGTGCCTGCCAGACGTCGAAAAGGCCCCAGCCGCGGACGGTCCGGTTGAGTCCGTACGCGCCGAGCTGCCCGCAACGCGCCAGTGTCGGCAGCGCCGGCGTGCAGGTTGCCGGCACCGGAATTCCTTGCAGGCCAAGTGCGGCGGCCTCGAATGGCGTGAGCGCGGCGAACAGCAGCTCGACGTCGTCGAACTGCAGCGGCGTATCGTGGCGATAGGAGACTTCGCCCTGCAGCGCGATGCCGGTCTGGCCGAGCTGCGTGTTGAAGGACAGGCCGACCAGCTGGATGTCTTCCGGATACTCAGTGAAATAGCTCGCGGTCTTCGCATACTCGTGCGTCGCGAGATTCGAGGCCTGAGTGGTCAGGTTGCCTCCCGCGAGAACCGTATTGCCGGCGATGGTCGCGTACTGCGTCGCGGTTGCAAGCGTCATGTCGCCGCCGTTGGCGAGCGCGGCATTGAGGCCGGCGTTGGCCCCGAGCGCGACTGCCGAGTCGAATGGCAGACCCGAAGCCAGGCCGAGCGCCGTGGCGCGGGCAAGCGTCAGCGTGCCAAGCGAATTGCCGATGCCCGCCTGGGTGCCGGTGCGCCCGCTGATCAGCGGCAGCTTGCTGTGATAATTGACGAAGTAGAAACCCAGCTCGGTGCCCTGACTGAAGTTCGGCAGGTACCAGCGCAGCGACGCGCCGTACTGGCCCTTGTCCTTGGCCTTGATCGTCGGCCCGCGCCGTACCGCCTGGAAATCCTCGATGAACGGCCCGCCGAGCGGCGTGAAATCCACGCCCTGGTCCGAGAAGGCGCCGAAACCGAGGAACACCTGGTGGCCACCGCGCGGCACGAAGTCGTTGGCCGCGAAGTAGGAGCCGACCGGTTCGGGCTCGGTCCGGTCCCAGTCGAACAACACGATGGCCTCCGCCGTCACGTTCTCGGACAAGCCGAGCGACGCCTTCAGCATTTCCTGGGGCAGGTAGGCTTCGCGCAGCTCGGAACCCGGCACGCGCAGCGCCGAGACGTCGAAATGATTGATGGCGTTGTTGATGCCGCCCTGGATGAACGTGCTCTCGCCCCAGTTGACCACCTGCCGGCCCGCGCGCAGCTCCAGTTCGTGGCCGCTGAGGTCCCAGCGTCCATAGCCGAATGCGTCGAGCACGCGCACGTAGGACCCGGCCAGGCTCAGGCCGCTCGCCGAGATCGGGGTGCGCTGGGTCTCCTGGTCCTGTACTTCGAAGTCGTGCAGCCCGGCGGCTCGGAAGAAGAATCCGTAATTGTCATGGTCCAGCGACAGCTCGGAAACGATTTTCAACGCGTTCGAGACCTTGCCTTTCCTGTAATTGAGATCGCCGTCGTCGATGTTCGGCGAGCGGCCGGTGCCACCATCGGCCGTGCCAATCAGCCGCGCATCGCGTGCTTCAACGCGATAGAGCTGTCCCCACGAAATCGTCGTGTTGAGGCTGCCGGTCCAGCCACCGGCGCTGAAGTCGATGGCCGACGCAGCGCCAGGTGCACAGGCAGCCGCGACCAGAGTGGCCTGCACCGCGGCGCGCAGCGCACGCGGCATGGGACGGAAGGAGGTCGTGGTCATTGTTTTCCCCAGCACAGGATCGAGCGAGTATTTGGCGGGACCGCGGGCACCTCCGGTGCCGGCAGCCCACCTTGTTTATCTCGTGAAGCTCAAGGATATATCAGTGGACGCAGTGCCCATAGCGCGGCGGAACAGCAAGGCATCACCAGCGCCGACGCTTTGCAGTGCAAAAGGCGCGGGCCTCAGCTATGGGTCACCTGCAGGATGCTGTTGCGAATCTGTTCCGACAGAACGATGCGGGCATCTTCCGCGACCGCAAACAGCAGGTCGTCGTAGGTCAGCCGCCCTTCGACATCGAGCCGGATCACTCCGCGCTGGCGCAGAAGTTCTATGAAATCGCGGAACATCGCCCGGTCGAAGAATTCGGGGGCCGCCAGCCCATAAAGCATGGACATGCGCTGCGCCATCGTGACGCAGCGCTTTTCCAGCGCCTCAAGTGTCAGCACCGAGCGCCCCGCGCGCAGCAGCAGCGCGATGGCGAGGTAATAGCGCTCGATGGTCTGGATCGTCGCCTGGGCGAGCACCGACAGGCGCACCGCCTCGGCGCTGCCGGTGGTTGGCCGGCGCCAGGACGCGCCATCGGCACATCGCTCCAGCAGCCCATGCCCTGCCAGGGCGGCCAGCACGCCGTCCACGGCGCCCGCCAGTTCATCTTCGCGCCAGCGCAGGAAGAGTTCGGCTCGAATGTACGGATAAACGCGCCAGACGAGCCGATGCACGTCCTCGTGACGCATCGTGGAGTTGTTCAGGAAGGCGCAGGCGACCAGCGACGGCAGCGCGAACAGGTGCAGGACATTGTTGCGGTAATAAGTCGCGAGCACGGCGTTCTGCTCGACCATGCGCAGTACGTCGCCGAGCGGATGCGCACGCCGTTCCAGCATGCCCATCTGCTCGACACGCCTGATGATCGATGCGCCGTCTTCGGCCGCGACCGAGACATCCGGTGAATAGGGGAACGCGCGCAATAGTTCGATGTAGAGCTGAAGCTGCTTCTCCAGGTCGCTCTCGATCATCGCCTGGCGTGGCGCCGCGAGCAGCGCGATCGAAAGCAGGTTGATCGGCGTCACTGCTGCAGCCGCATTGATCCTGCGCATGATCTCGGCGGCCACGGCGTCGACCGCATCGCCGAACCAGGTCGGCCGCGCATTCTCTTCCTTCACGTCAATGCGCCAGTCCGGCTTCAGTCCATCCAGCACACCGTCGAGCAGCAATGGCTCGCCGAAGCTGATGAACACGCGGCCGAGCTGCTGGCGCAATTGCGGCAGTACGCGCAGCAGCCCACGCCAGGACTCCTTCTGCTTGGGCAGGCCCGACAGTTCGTCGATGTACGACTCGCCCTCCAGCAGGCGTTCATAGCCGAAATAAGCGGGTACGTAGGCGACCGGACGACGCGCATCGCGCAGGAAGCTGCGCACCGTCATGCCGAGCATGCCCGTACGCGGCTGCAGCAGCCTGCCGGTGCGGCTGCGCCCGCCCTCGATGAAGAATTCCATCGCGTGGCCGCGATTCATCATCACGTCCACGTACTTCATGAAGACGATCGGGTAAAGCCCCGTGCCGCGGAAGCTGCGGCGGATGAAGAATGCGCCGCCCTTGCGCAGGAATCGCCCGATGACCGGCAGGTTCAGATTGATGCCGGCGGCGACATAGGGCACGGCGTAGCCGCGCCGGTATATCACGTAGGACAGCAGCAGGTAGTCAATGTGGCTGCGGTGACAGGGAACGTAGACGATCTCGCAGCCGGGCGGCAACCGGTCGAGGTATTCGGCGTTCCTGACCTCGACGCCGTCGTAGACGCGGGTCAGCATCCGGTTCAGCACGCGATCGGCGACCCGGACGAACGCATGTGAATAGTCCGCTGCGATCTCGAGGGCCTGGCGGCGCGCGACCCTGAGGCCGGCGCGGCGTGATGTCTTCGAGTCGCGGATCTCCTGGCGCACGGCCTGGCGCACGGCGCGCGTCCGCAGCACCTGCGCGACGATCGCGCGGCGCGTGGACAGGTCGGGCCCCAGCGTGTCCGCGCGCATGTGCCGGAACTCGGCGCGCAGTTCCCTCAACAGGCGGCGCGCGCCGCGCGCGCCGTCGGCGCCCGACGCGGAATAGTTCTTGAGCGCGTGCGGTTCGCCGAAGCGTATCAGCGTGTTGCGGCCGTTAAAGACGATGGACAGCAAGCGCCTGAACGGCCCGACCAGGGCCCAGTTTTCCGACAGGATCAGGCGCAGCCAGGACCTTTCGCGCTGCGGCGCGCGGCCCCAGTAAACCGAGACCGGCACGATGTCGAGCTCGAGAGCGGGATCCGCGCCGGCCGCCGCGACGGCGCTCGCGAGATCCGCCGGCGTGCGCCGATCGGCAC
>JBATEA010000078.1:0-7359 GCA_049663745.1 Steroidobacteraceae bacterium
AAGTTGAAGAGCCTGCTGCCGCAGCTCGCTTCGGCATTACCGGCGGATCAGGGGCCGCCGCTGTCGCTACTGCCGATGCCGCCGTACATGGAAGAACTGGAGCGGATGCTCGACCGGCTTTGCGGCCGGGATATCGACATCCATGCGTATTTCACGCCGGACCTGGCCGTCAAGGGCACCAGGGGCCGCAGCCTCGCCGAAACATTGCACGGGCTCGACCTGCTGCGGCGCCGGCAGCCCGACTGCCGGGCGCGGCTTCATTACTACAACTTCAATTATCCGAATGCCGTGACGCTCGACGGACTGGCGAAGCCGGAAAGGTACAGCCGGTACTACCGCTCGGACGGCCACCCGCGACCAACTGTCGGCCTGCTGATGGCGGCGCGCATGTTCGGGCGGCCGTTTCCGGACGGCACGCCGCAGGAGATCAGCGCCGATTTCGGCGTGGACCTGATGGCCGTCGACGATGCGGAAGCGCGCTTGCGCGACCAGGCGCGACGGGTGGAGCTGTTGCTCACAGCCGTCCGCTCAGCTGGCGTACAATGACGACGAGAAAATGGTGCCCAGGAGAGGACTCGAACCTCCACGCCTCTCGGCACTAAGACCTGAACCTAGCGCGTCTACCAATTCCGCCACCTGGGCACAGGTTGCGGCCGGAGTACCCCGGCGAGGGCGCGTCAATTTACGCAGGCACCCGTTCGATGTCAATTGCACGAATCCGATGAGCCGCAAGTCAGGCTGGCAGGAACAAGACCCGCGCTTCCGCGAGGAATCGGAGCGCTACGGAAAGCCGGTTCCGAGCCGCGAACACCTGCTGAAGACACTCGCGGACGCGCGTCAGCCGCTCAGTTTCGACGTGCTTGCCGAGCGCCTCGCGATCCAGGACCGCGCTCTGCGGCAGGCGCTGACGAAACGACTCGGCGCGATGGTTCGCGACGGCCAGTTGTTGCTCAACCGCGCGGGTGAATATTGCCTGATCGACCGTTTGCAGCTGGTGGTCGGCACCGTCAGCGGTCATCGCGACGGATTCGGGTTTCTGGTGCCCGACACGGGCGGTGACGATCTGTTCCTGCCGTATCGCGAGATGCGTCTGGTGATGCACGGCGATCGCGCCGCTGCGCGCGTGACGGGACGCGACGAGCGCGGCCGCCCGGAGGGTTCGATTGTCGACGTGCTCGAGCGCCGGACCAAACAGGTTGCGGGCCGGTTCTCGCTGGAGGCAGGCGTCGGATTCCTGGTGCCGGACAATCGGCGCATCAGCCATCGGATCGTGATTCCGCCGCAGGAGGTCGGCACTGCGCGCCACGGCGATCTGGCGGTCGTGGAGATCATCGAGCAGCCGAGCCGCAACCGCGATCCGGTCGGCAGGGTTACTCGCGTGCTGCCGCAGGGCGGCAGCGCCGACACGGCCATTGATCTCGCGATCGCATCGCATGGCCTGCCGCACGAATTCGGCGCGGCGGCGATCCGCGAGGCGCGGAAGTTCGGCCGCGAAGTCGACTCGGCGGGCCGCTCCGGCAGGCTGGACCTGCGTGAACTGCCGCTGATCACGATCGATGGCGAGGATGCGCGTGACTTCGACGACGCAGTCTGGGCACAGGAGTCCGGCGCCGGATACCGGCTGATCGTCGCGATTGCGGATGTCAGCCACTACGTGCGCACCGGCACGGAACTCGACACCGAGGCGCGCGAACGCGCTACCTCGGTGTACTTCCCGAATCGCGTGCTGCCGATGCTGCCCGAGCCGCTGTCGAATCACCTGTGCTCGCTGATGCCGGGCGTCGACCGGCTCTGCATGATCTGCGACATGCAGGTGACGAAGGCGGGCAGGGTATCCGCCAGCACTTTCCATTCCGCGGTGATGCGGTCCGCAGTGCGGCTGACCTACACGCAGGCCGCCGCGATGCTGGAAGGGCGCGACCACAAGGCGCGGCGCGAGATGACGGCAATCCTGCCCTCGCTGGAATGCCTGCAGCGCGTCTATGAATCGTTGCGGCGCTGGCGGGAGACCCGCGGGGCACTCGATTTCGAGGCGCCGGAAGTCAAGGTTCTCGTCAACGAGGCCGGCAGTGTCACCGATATCCGCGAGTATCCGCGCAACGACGCCCATCGCCTGATCGAGGAATGCATGATCGCGGCCAATGTGGAAGCCGCGCGATTCCTGAAGAAGCACAGGATGCCGGCGCTGTTCCGCATCCACGGCAGGCCGGAGGAGGAACGCATCCAGGACCTCAAGCGTTTCCTGTCGCTGCGCGGCGTGCACCTCGACATCGAGGGCGACCTCGCGCCGGCGCGCCTGCAGAAGGCGCTGAAGCTGATCGCCGCGCGGCCCGACGCCGGCGTGCTGCAGAACGCGATCATCCGCTCGCTGCCGCAGGCGCTGTATCAGCCGTTGAATATCGGTCACTTCGGCCTGGCACTCGCCGAATACGCGCATTTCACGTCGCCGATCCGCCGCTATCCGGACCTGCTCGTCCATCGCGGGATTCGCCATGCGCTGGCGGGCGGCACCGCGGCCGATTTCGAGCATTCGCCGCGCGAGATGGAAGTGCTGGGCCAGGAATGCTCGATGCGCGAGCGGCGTGCGGACGAGGCCGCCCGCTCGGTCGTCGCCTACCTGAAGTGCGAGTACATGCGGCCCAAGGTCGGCGAGGAATTCGACGCGGTCGCGACCGGTGTCGCCGAATTCGGCGTATTCGTGCAGTTGAAGGGAATCCAGGTCGATGGCCTCGTGCATGTCACCTCGCTGCCACGCGACTATTTCCGCTTTCACGAGGGAGACCGGACCCTGGTGGGTGAGCGCACCGGCATGCGGCTCAGCATCGGCGATGAACTGCGCGTGCGCCTGATCCGGGTCGACTCGGCCGAGCGCAAGATCGACTTCGAACTCGTCGACAAGACCGGCACGCATTTCCATCCGCGCCGGCGCAGCAAGGAGCGGACCCCGCGCAAGCGATGAGCGAGACCGCGATCGTCTATGGCCTGCACGCGGTGCGCGCATTGCTGACGCGGCGCCCGGGCGACGTGATCCGCCTGACGCTGGCACAGGAGCGCGACGGCGCCCTCCAGCGCGAACTCCACCAGCTGGCGAAGGAAAAGGGCCTGCAGCCGATGCTCGCATCGGCCGCCGAGCTCGACCGGCTGAGCAGCGGTGCGGCCCACCAGGGCGCGATCGCTGAAGTCCGCCCGAGCGCCGCGATGAACGAGAACGGCCTGCTCGACCTGCTGGTCGCCGCAGAGCCGCCGGCGCTCGTCCTCGTGCTCGACGGCGTGACCGATCCGCACAACCTGGGCGCCTGCCTCAGGACGGCGGATGCGGCGGGCGCGGTTGCGGTAGTCGCCCCGCGCGATCGCGCCGCGGGCCTGACGCCGGCCGTGCGCAAGGTTGCCGCCGGCGCCGCCGAGACCGTGCCTTTCGCGCAGGTGACCAACCTCGCCCGTGCGCTCAGGGACCTGAAGTCCGCGGGCCTCTGGATCGTCGGCACCGCCGGCGATGCCGAGCGCGAGCTGTACGCGGCGGACCTGACCGGCCCGCTTGCGATCGTGATGGGTTCAGAAGGGCAGGGCCTGAGGCGCCTGACCCGCGAATGCTGCGATTTCTGCGTCCGCCTGCCGATGCTGGGGGCGGTCGAGAGCCTCAATGTCTCGGTCGCGACCGGCATTGTGCTGTTCGAAGCCCTGCGGCAGAGACGCAAACCCCAGGAATTTGCAAAACCCCAGGGAGTCCGGTAACTTACGCGGCCCTCGCCCCTGACTCGGGGGCGATTCTCTCCTTGCCTCACTGCGATCGCGTCAGCGGGGGGCTATAACCACAGGGAGCCACAAGATGCGGCATTACGAGATCGTATTCCTGGTCCATCCGGATCAGAGCGAGCAGGTCCCCGCCATGGTCGAGCGTTACCGCGGCATCATCGCCGTCGGTGGCGGTGCGGTGCATCGCTTCGAAGACTGGGGCCGGCGCCAGCTGGAATTCCCCATCGCCAAGATGCACAAGGCGCACTACGTGCTGATGAACATCGAGTGCGATGCCAAGGCGCTCGAGGAACTGACCGGCGCCTTCCGGTTCAGCGACGCGGTTTTGCGCCACCTGGTCATCAAGATGGACCAGGCGGTCACCGAGCCTTCGCCGATGGCCAGGGAGCCGGAGGAGAAGGAGCGTGGTGATCGCGGCGACCGCGATCGCGACCAGATGGGCGATTCCATGGGCCTCGACTGAGATCACGGACCGGAGACCAACCCGATGTCACGCTTTTTTCGACGCAAGAAATACTGCAAGTTCACGGCCGAAGACACCGTCCAGATCGACTACAAGGATCTGGCCACACTGAAGGCCTACATCACCGAAACCGGCAAGATCGTCCCGAGCCGCATCACCGGCACGCGTTCGTTCTACCAGCGCCAGCTGGCCGTCGCGATCAAGCGCGCTCGCTACCTGGCCCTGTTGCCGTACACGGATCAGCACTGAGGCCGCCGGGCACGAGCCCGCGACCTAGCGATGCCGATGACTGGGCTGATTCATTGGGTGACCGGCCATCCCGCCCGGGCTTTCCTGGCGGCGGGCCTCGCCGCGCTCATATCGATGTTGGCGCTGCCGATGGCCGCGTGGCTGCCGGCGGGCGTCGTCGTGCTCGCATTGCTGGCGGGCGGCCCGGTGCTTGCGGTCGCTGCAGCGCTCGGCGCAGTGACCGGGCTGCTATGGGTATTCCTGCCGGCATTCGGCGCGGGCCCGGCGTTCATCATTGCGATTGCAGTGCTTCTGCCGTCCTATCTGGCGGCGTCCGCGTTGGCCGCGACCCGCAGCCTCAGCTTCGTGTTCCAGGCGGCGACCATCGGCGCAGGTCTTCTGGTGCTCGCGATCCACGGGCTGCTGGGCGATCCGCAGGGCGTGCTGATGCCGTTGATCGCGGAACTCGAGCCGATGCTGCAGCGCGCCGCGGAGACGCTGTCGCAGTTCGGCATCGAGCGCTCGCCGGAACAGATCGGTGCAGCCACCGCCCATTTCGCCTGGGCGACGCTCGCCTGGATGGTGCTGCTGCACGCCATGCTCGCCCAGTTTGCGGGCCTGTGGGCATTTGGCCAGGTGCGCGAGCCGGGCCTGTTCGGGCGCGAGTTCCGTCAACTGAAGCTCGGTCGCGTGGTCGCCTGGCTGACGGTCGCCGCTTTCGCAGTGAGTCTCGGCGCACAACTGGCCTTTGGCCAGTCATGGCAACCTGCGGACGACCTGGTCTTCGTGCTGGCCGCCGCATTCCTGCTGCAGGCACTCGCGGTCGTGCACGGTCTGCGTGAACTGCAGGTCATCGGCGTGCTGCCGGTCATATTGGCCTACATCGCCGTGGTGCTGCTGCCCATGGCGCTGGTCGGCATCGGTTTTGCGGACACCTGGGTCCGCTTTCGGGAACGGTACGGGCGCAAGCAGGGCGGCGCGACGCCCTGAAGGCGCGTTCCGGCGGCATCCGACAGACAATGGAGACGGTGTAATCATGGAAGTCATTCTTCTGCAGAAGATCGCCAATCTCGGCGACATCGGCGACCGGGTCCGGGTCAAGCCTGGCTTCGGCCGGAATTACCTGCTGCCCGGCGGCAAGGCGACGCTGGCGTCGCCAGCGAACATCGCCAAATTCGAGGCGCGGCGAGCGGAACTCGAAACCAAGGCGGCGAGTGACCTCGCAGCCGCAATGACGCGGGCCGCGGCGCTCGCGGGCTTCAAGCTCGCGTTGACGGCCAAGGCCGGCAGCGAAGGAAAGCTGTTCGGCTCGATCGGCACAACCGACATCGCAGAGGCCTGCGAGGCGGCCGGCCACAAGATCGAGCGCGCGGAAGTGCGGCTGCCGGGCGGCCCGATCCGCACGCTCGGCGAACATGTCATCACCCTGCATCTGCACAGCGACATCGACATCGAGGTGCCGCTGACAATCGTCGCGGAGGATTGATCGCGCGCGGCGCCCGGCGCCAGGCGCTGCGTGTATGCTCAAGCCATGGTTGCGATGATCCGCCCGGACGAGGTCCGCATGCCGCCGCATTCGGTCGAGGCGGAGCAGGCGGTGCTGGGCGGCCTGATGCTGGATGCCAATGCCTGGGACGCCGTCGCCGACATCGTTACGGCCGGCGATTTCTACCGGCGGGACCACCGGCAGATTTTCGAGGCGATCGCCGAGGTCGCCGAGAGCCGCGGCTCCTGCGATGCGGTCACCGTCTCCGAGCACCTCGAGCGCAAAGGCCGGCTCGAAGAGATCGGCGGGCTCGCCTACCTCGGCACCATCGCGCGTGACACGCCGAGTGCCGCCAACGTCCGCGCCTATGCGGAAATCATCCGCGAGCGTTCCATTTTGCGGCAGCTGGTCGCGGCCGGTGGGGAGATTGCGGCAGCCGCGCTCGACGGCAAGGGCCGCTCCGCAAGCGAGCTGGTGGACGAGGCGGAGCGGCGGGTTTTCGAGATCGCCGAGCGCGGCAGCCACGGGAAATCGGGCTTCATCGCGATCAAGGACGTGCTGCCGCAGACCATCGACCGGCTCGACCTGCTGCACCAGACTCCAGGCGAAATCCGCGGCGTGCCGACCGGGTTTGCGCAGCTCGACAGGAAGACGACGGGTTTGCAGGCGGGCGACCTGGTCGTCATCGCTGGCCGGCCTTCGATGGGCAAGACCACGCTCGCGGTCAACATCGCCGAGTACGCTGCGATCGCCAAGGGCGTGCCGTCCGCGATCTTCTCGATGGAAATGTCGGCCGAGCAGCTGACTCTGCGCCTGATCGCTTCTCTGGGGCGCGTCAACCAGACGCACCTGCGCACCGGCAGCTTCACGGAGGAGGACTGGTCGCGGATCCAGGGTGCGATGGCGCAGCTGTCGACCGCCCCATTGTACGTGGACGAGACGCCGGCACTGACGCCGACCGAGGTTCGTGCGCGCGCGCGAAGGCTGAAGCGCGAGAAAGGCCTCGGGCTGATCGTCGTGGACTACCTGCAACTGATGCAGGTTTCAGGGACCAAGGAGAACCGCGCCACCGAGATTTCAGAGATTTCCCGCAGCCTCAAGGCGCTGGCGAAAGAACTGCAGGTCCCCGTGGTTGCCCTGTCGCAGCTCAATCGTGCGGTCGAGCAGCGCACCGACAAGAAACCGGTGATGTCCGACCTGCGCGAATCCGGCGCGATCGAGCAGGACAGCGACCTGATCCTGCTGATCTACCGCGAAGAAGTCTACGACCCGAACACGACACGCAAGGGAATCGCGGACATCATCATCGCGAAGCAGCGCAACGGGCCGATCGGCGAAGTGCAACTGACTTTCCTCGGTGAGTACACGCAGTTCAAGGACCTGGTAGCCGAGTCCTACGGCGAGGGCGTGTTCTGACCCCGGTGATCCG
>JBATEA010000079.1:0-2256 GCA_049663745.1 Steroidobacteraceae bacterium
GCTCGGGGTCCAGCACTTCGAGCAATGCCGATGACGTGTCGCCGCGGAAGTCCATGGACATCTTGTCCACTTCGTCGAACAGAAAGAGGGGATTACGTACCCCGGTACGGGCCATGTTCTGCAGCACCTTGCCCGGCAGCGAGCCGATATAGGTGCGGCGGTGGCCGCGGATCTCGGCTTCGTCGCGCACGCCGCCCAGGCTCATGCGCACGAACTTGCGATTCGTCGCGCGCGCGATCGACTGGCCGAGCGAGGTCTTGCCGACGCCGGGCGGGCCGACCAGGCACAGGATCGGGCCCTTGAGCCGCTTGACGCGCTGCTGCACGGCCAGGTACTCGACGATGCGTTCCTTGACCTTCTCCAGGCCGTAGTGGTCCTCGTCGAGCACCTGCTGCGCGGCGGCGATGTCGAGGTGGACCTTGGTGCGCTTCTTCCAGGGCACCCGGACCAGCCAGTCGACGTAATTGCGCACGACGGTCGCTTCCGCGGACATCGGCGACATCAATTTCAGCTTGTTGAGCTCGGCCGTCGCCTTCTCGCGCGCGTCCTTCGGCATGCCGGCCTTGGCGATGCGCTTCTCGAGGTCGCCGAGTTCGTTCGGCGCGTCGTCGAGGTCGCCCAGTTCCTTCTGGATCGCCTTCATCTGCTCGTTGAGGTAATACTCGCGCTGGCTCTTCTCCATCTGCGACTTGACGCGGCCGCGGATCTTCTTCTCGATCTGCAGCACTTCCATCTCGCCCTCGATCAGCGTCATCACCTGCTCGAGCCGGGCGCGGACGTCCTGCATCTCGAGGACTTTCTGCTTCTCGCTGAGCTTCAGCGCCATGTGGGCCGCGACCGTGTCCGCCAGGCGGCCCGGCTGCTCGATGCCCGCCAGCGAGGTCAGGATCTCGGGTGGCACTTTCTTGTTGAGCTTCACGTACTGCTCGAAGTGCGACACGACCGAGCGCGTCAGCACGTCGATCTCGCGCTCGTCGTACTGCTCGATGTCCGGCAGCGGGGTCATGTCGGCGGCGAAATAGGCGTCCACGTCCATGCCCTCGACCATGGCGCGGGCGACGCCCTCGACCAGGACCTTGACCGTGCCGTCGGGCAGCTTCAGGAGCTGCAGGATGGTCGCGACCGTGCCGACCGTGTACAGGTCGCGCGGTTTCGGGTCGTCGACATCCGCCTGTTTCTGGGCCACCAGCAGGATCTGCTTGTCGCGCCGCATCGCCTCGTCCAGCGCCAGGATGGACTTGTCGCGCCCCACGAACAGCGGGATGACCATGTGCGGATAGACGACCACGTCACGCAGCGGCAGTACCGGCACGCGGGTGGGCTGGGGGGCGTTGGCGGGTTTCGGGGTCACGTCGGTCACTTGGGAATCCTCTGGCGCACCGGCACCGGCGCCGCCGCTGGTCTATTCGAAGGATACGTCATGGGGGCGACCGGTGTGCTGCACAAGTCGCACTTGGGGACTGTCCCCTTTTTGCAAAAAAGGGGACTGTCCCCTCTTCCGGGGACCCGATCACATTTGGACGGGAAGTCTCAGTGGCCGTCGGATCCGGCCGCGCGGCGGATCTCGGCGGGCGCGAGCTGCGGTTCGTCGTTGCGGTACACCAGGTAGGGCTTGCTGTCGCCGAGGATCACGGTCTCGTCCACGACCACCTTGGCGACGTTCTTGAGCGATGGCAGGTCGTACATGATGTCGAGCAGCACGTTCTCGAGGATCGTGCGCAGGCCGCGGGCCCCGGTCTTGCGGTCCATGGCCTTGCGGGCGACGGAGCGCAGGCCGTCGTCGCGCAGCTCCAGGTCGACGCCCTCCATCTCGAACAGGCGTGCGTACTGCTTGGACAGGGCGTTGCGCGGCTGCGTCAGGATGGTGACCAGCGCGTCTTCGTCCAGCTCCTCGAGGGTCGCGACCACCGGCAGGCGGCCCACGAACTCCGGGATCAGGCCGAACTTGATCAGGTCCTCGGGCTCGACGTCCTTGAAGAGATCTGCGCCCGCCGGCCGCTCGGAAGGCGCCCGCACCTCGGCCGCGAAGCCGATGCCGCCCCGGCTGCTGCGCTTCTCGATGATTTTCTCGAGGCCCGCGAAGGCCCCGCCGCAGATGAACAGGATGTTGGCGGTGTCGACCTGCAGGAATTCCTGCTGCGGATGCTTGCGGCCGCCCTGCGGCGGCACCGAGGCGATCGTGCCCTCGATCAGCTTCAGGAGCGCCTGCTGCACGCCCTCGCCCGACACGTCGCGGGTGATCGAGGGGTTGTCGGA
>JBATEA010000080.1:0-2669 GCA_049663745.1 Steroidobacteraceae bacterium
TGCATGCTGCTTTTGAGCCACACTTGCGGACGACTGGGGGCTCGTGGTATGGGATTGGTATTATCATATCCGCCAGCCCGGCAGGGGGAAGAGGGTTTGAAACGCTTATCGCAGGCCATCGGGCCGCTCGCGGCTTCGAGCAATCTGCCGCTGTACCAGCGGCTGCAGCGGGCGCTGCGCGAGGCGATCGACCGGCGCGTTCTGGATGCCGACGACGCGCTGCCGCCGGAACGCGAACTCGCCGGCGAATTCGGCGTCTCGCGGATCACCGTGCGCAAGGCCATCGACGGGCTCGTGAACGAAGGCCTGCTCGTGCGCCGCCAGGGTTCGGGCACCTTCGTGCGCGGGCGGGTCGAGAAGAACTTCTCGATGTTGACCTCCTTCTCGGAGGACATGCGCGCACGCGGGCGCAGCCCGCGCAGCGACTGGCTCAAGCGCTCGACCGGGACCGTCACGCCGGAGGAGGCGCTCAGCCTGCGTTCGAGCCCGGGCACGCCGGTATATCGATTCCACCGGCTGCGATTTGCAGACGACGCGCCCATGTCTGTCGAGTACGCGACGATCGTCGCTGCCTATCTGCCGTCACTCGATGCCGTCGAAACTTCGCTCTACCAGGCGCTGGAGCGCACGGGCAACCGGCCGGTGCGCGCCCTGCAGCGTCTCCGAGCGGTGCTGCTCACGCCGGAACAGGCCGATTTGCTGTGTGCAAAGCCGGGCGATGCAGGCCTCCTGGTTGAGCGTCTCGGCTTCCTGCAGGACGGTCGCGCGGTCGAGTTCTCGCAGTCCTACTATCGTGGCGACACTTACGATTTCGTCGCCGAGCTCAGCGCGCAGCCGTGAATCTCGACACCCGCATGTTCCGGGAAGCAGCAGATGCTCCCGCGGCGGTCCGCTCCCAATTGCATGCCAATCGCGACCTCGTCGAACACCTGGGAGAGGTGGTACGGACACTGGCACCACGCGCCGTCGTCACCTGTGCGCGCGGCAGTTCCGACCACGCGGCAACATTCGCAAAATACCTGATCGAAACCCGAACGGGCCTGCTCGCATCGTCCGCGGCGCCGTCGATCAGCTCGCTCTATGCGACCAAGGCGGATCTCGCAGGCGTCCTGTTCGTCGCGATCTCGCAATCGGGAGCGAGCCCTGACCTGCTCTCCGCCGCAGCCGCCGCCAGGGATGCGGGCGCCCTCGTCCTCGCGCTCGTCAATGACGAAAGCTCGCCACTTGCGCGCGCTGCCCATCACACGCTCCCGCTGCACGCCGGCGTCGAAACCAGCATCGCGGCCACGAAGTCCTACATCGCCTCACTCGCCGCGCTGTTGCAGTTCGTGGCGAAATGGACCCGGGACCGGGATCTCGATGAGGCGCTCGAACAGGCGCCGGAGCAGCTCGCGCGGGCATGGCAGCTCGACTGGAGCGTCGCTGTAGAGCACTTTCGATCGGCCACCAGCCTGTTTGTGATCGGCCGTGGGCTCGGGCTCGGCATAGCCCAGGAGGCCGCGCTCAAGTTCAAGGAAACCTGCGGCCTGCACGCTGAAGCCTTCAGCGCCGCGGAGTTGCGCCACGGTCCGATGGCGCTCGTGCGCAAGGGATTTCCGGTGCTCGCATTCGCGCAGCATGACGAGACGGAAGAGGGCGTCGCGGCGCTGGCGGACAAGCTGATCCGCGTTGGCGCGGACGTCATGCTGGCGGGGTCCGCGCTTCCGGGGGTCCTCGCGCTGCCAACGATCCGCGCGCATCCGGCGATCGAACCGCTGCTGATGATCCAGAGCTTTTATCGGCTCGTCAACGCACTCGCCGTCGCGCGCGGCCGCAATCCGGATCGTCCGCCCCACCTCTGCAAGATAACGGAGACGGTCTGATGCCGGTCGCGCTCGTCAACGGTCGCGTACTCGGTGATGCCGGCATCCTCGAGGGCCGCGCCGTATTGCTTGAAGGGAGCCGGATCGCCGACGTTGTCGCAAACGATGACCCACGCTGCGCGCGGGCCGTCCGCCATGACCTCCGTGGCCAACTGCTGCTCCCGGGTTTTCTCGATACGCAGGTCAATGGCGGCGGCGGAGTACTCTTCAACTCGGATCCGACGGTCGAAGCCATCCGCGAGATCGGCGAGGCCCATCGACGATTCGGCACCACGGGTTTTCTGCCGACCCTCATCAGCGACGATCTGCATGTCGTAGCGCGCGGGCTCGCGGCCGTGCGTGATGCAATCGATGCAGAGGTGCCCGGCGTGCTCGGTATCCATATCGAGGGCCCGTATCTCAACGTCGTGCGCAAGGGTGTTCACAATTCCGCAAAACTGCGAGGGCTCGATGAGGGCGCGATTGGCCTGCTGACCTCGCTTCGGGGCGGCAAAACCCTGGTTACGCTGGCACCCGAAATGACGACACCCGGCATCATTGCAAAACTCCGGGCGGCGGGTGTCGTCGTCTCCGCGGGCCACACCAATGCCAGCTATCACGAGATTCGAACTGCCCTGCAACACGGTCTGACGGGCTTCACGCACCTTTTCAACGCGATGTCGCAGATCACGGGACGCGAACCGGGAGTCGTCGGCGCCGCGCTTGATGACCAGGACAGCTGGTGCGGCATCATCGTGGACGGGCGCCACGTGGACCCGACGGTGCTTCGCATCGCCCTGCGCTGCAAGCGGCACGACCGCTTCATGC
>JBATEA010000081.1:0-1568 GCA_049663745.1 Steroidobacteraceae bacterium
GTGCAGGATATGAACTGGTTCGCCCAGGGCGTCGAGCGCATCCACCACCGGAATTGTGACGCCATGGTCGCCACCGAGGACGACAAGCTGCGCACCCTGGCGCCATAGATGACGCACGCGTTCGGTGATCGCCGCGTTGTAGTCGCCGTAATTGCCCCTGCCTGACCAGCCCGTATTGCCGATGTCGAGGTGCCGCGCCGGCAGATTGGAGGCCAGATCCGTGCCCGTATCGAAATCCCAATGCGCCGGGTTGTAGCAGAAGCTCTGGGATTTCTCGCGAATCGCATCCGGCGCGCGCGATTGATCGTTCGGGAACGCGTCATGCGCGTAGGGCTCGCTGTGCTGGATCCCGAGGAGTGCGACATCCGCCCTCCAGCCGGAAGGATCCGTGACCACCGGCCAGTCGAGGAATGGCCGGATCGGTGCGGTGGTCGGCTGCAAGCTCGTCATTGATGGTCCCTATTGCGGCCCGCATCTATGGTAAGCCACAGCGCGGCCGCCGTAATCGACGTCGCAGCCCCCGTCGCAAATACCAGGCTCCAGTTATGGCCCGCGGAGAGCGCCGCGATGACCGGTGTCGCCACGACGCCGCCCAGGTTGCCACCCGTGTTCAGGATCGCCGTCCCCGCCATCGTGTCCTGCGGCGCCAGGTGCATCGTCGCCGCCCAATACGGCCCCTCTGTCACTTCGATGAAGGCAAACCCCAGGCAGAGCGCCGCAACGGCCCAGTAAGGATTCGCGAGCGAAACCGTCAGATACAGGAGCAGGGCCGCGCAGGGGAGCGCAGCCAGCGGAATGATGCGCAGACCGACGCGATCTCCGAAACGCGTGCGCAGCCGATCCGCGATCCGGCCGCCGGCCGCTGAAGCGATGCCCGCAACGACGAATGGCAGGCTCGCGAGCCAGCCGCTCTCCAGCACGCTCAACTTCCGCTCCTGCACCAGGTACAGGAAGCTCCAGAACGCCACCAGGTAGAAGACGTAATTCATGATGAAGTAGGACGCCGTGATCCGCAGGATCTGCGGATCGCCGAGTACGCGGAATACCCGCTTCGCGGTCAGCGGCGCGCCGCGGTCGTAAGGCGGATTGCCGGCAAGCTCGACGAGCTCCGCGGCCGAGACCTTCGAATGCTGCTCGGGCCGATCGCGCGCGAACCAGTACCACAACGCTACCAGCAACAACGACGGCAGGCTGGAGTAGACGAGGGCTTTCTGCCAGCCGTAGTCCTGCATCAGCCAGGCGATCAGCGGGGATGCCGTCGCCGCGCCGAGCCAAAGTCCTGTGACGGTCAGGCCCTGGGCAGATGCCCAGCGACCAACCGGAAACCAATAGCGGACGGTTCCGGAGATGACGGGGAAGAGCGCCGCCTGGGCGGCGCCCAGGAGCGATCGGGCGAACAGCATGGCACCCAGCAGGGCACCCGCGGCGGCAAGGAGCGGCGAAGCCGCCGTCAGCACGCTCGCGATGACGGTCGTGAGGCCGATGGCCGCCAGCATCTTGCGCGGACCCCAGACCTGGCCGACCAAAGCGCCCGGCAGCTGGAATATCGCGTAGGTGAAGAGGAATGC
>JBATEA010000082.1:0-3625 GCA_049663745.1 Steroidobacteraceae bacterium
GAGCGCGTGATCGTCTCCCAGCTGCACCGCAGCCCGGGAGTCATCTTCGACCACGACAAGGGAAAGACCCACAGCTCGGGCAAGCTGCTGTTCCAGGCGCGCGTGATTCCGTACCGCGGCTCCTGGCTCGATTTCGAGTTCGACGCCAAGGACTGCGTGTTCGCCCGCATTGACCGCCGCCGCAAGCTGCCGGTGACGATCCTGCTGCGCGCGCTCGGCTATTCGAACCCCGAGATCCTGAAGCTGTTCTTCGACAAGAATATCGTCCACTTGACCAGGAAGGGGCCCGAGCTCGAGCTCGTGCCGGAGCGCCTGCGCGGCGAGACCGCGATGTTCGAGATCAGCGCGGGCGGCAAGGTGATCGTCGAGGAGGGCCGCCGCATCACGGCGCGCCACGTGCGCCAGCTCGAAGAAGCCGGCGTCAAGCGCCTGGCCGTGCCGCTCGAGTACCTCGAGGGCAGGATCCTGGCCCATGACGTCGTGGACAAGGAGACCGGCGAGGTGCTCGCCACGGCGAATGACGTGCTGAACGCGGCGCTGGTCGAGCGCTTCGTGAAAGCCGGAGTGACCGAGATCGGCACGCTCTATGTCAACGACCTGGACCGCGGGCCGTATGTCTCCGACACGCTGCGCATCGACGCGACCACGACGCGCCTCGAGGCCCTGATCGAGATCTACCGGATGATGCGACCGGGTGAGCCGCCGACCAAGGATGCGGCCGAGAACCTGTTCCACAACCTGTTCTTCAATTCCGAGCGCTACGACCTGTCGGCGGTCGGCCGCATGAAGTTCAACCGGCGCGTCAACCGCGAGTTCCCGGCGAGTCTGTCGGGCCCGGAGGCGGAACGCTGGCTCGAGGAGCCGGGCATCCTGTTCGACGGCCGCTACTTCGGCACGATCGCGGAGCAGCGCAAGGACGAAGGCGCGCGCAACCTGCTGGCGAAGTACGGCGCGGAAATGTCCGACGTCGTCGACGTGCTGCGCACGCTGATCGCCATCAAGAACGGCGACGGCAAGGTGGACGACATCGATCACCTCGGCAACCGCCGCGTGCGCTGCGTCGGCGAGATGGCGGAAGTCGCATTCCGGATCGGCCTGGTGCGCGTCGAGCGCGCGGTGAAGGAGCGCCTGACGCTGGCCGAGAACGAGGATATCAATCCTCAGGACATGATCAACGCGAAGCCGGTGGCCGCGGCGGTCAAGGAATTCTTCGGGTCCTCGCAGCTGTCGCAGTTCATGGACCAGAACAACCCGCTGTCCGAGATCACGCACAAGCGGCGCGTCTCGGCACTCGGCGAGGGCGGCCTGAAGCGCGAGCGCGCCGGATTCGAGGTCCGCGACGTGCACCCGACGCACTACGGCCGCGTGTGCCCGATCGAGACGCCGGAAGGACCGAATATCGGCCTGATCAACTCGCTGGCCGTCTATGCGCGCACCAACAAGTACGGCTTCCTCGAGACGCCTTACCGGCGTGTGCGCGACCGGCGTGTCACCGGCGAGGTGGATTACCTGTCGGCGATCGAGGAGAGCGAATTCGTCATCGCGCAGGCCAATGCGCCGCTCGACGGCAAGGGCCGTTTCGAGGGCGACCTGGTGTCCTGCCGTTACCAGAACGAGTTCACGCTGATGCCGGCCGAGCGCATCGAGTACATGGACGTGTCGCCGCGCCAGATCGTGTCGGTGGCGGCCGCGCTGATCCCGTTCCTCGAGCACGACGACGCGAACCGCGCGCTGATGGGATCGAATATGCAGCGCCAGGCCGTGCCGACACTGCGCTCGTCCACGCCGCTGGTCGGCACCGGCATCGAGCGCACCGTTGCGATCGATTCGGGTGTGGCGGTCATCGCGCGCCGTGGCGGCGCTGTCGACTCGGTCGACGCGTCGCGCATCGTGGTGCGCGTCAACGAAGCCGAGGTCACCGCGGGTGAGCCCGGAGTCGACATCTACAACCTGACGAAATACACGCGCTCGAACCAGAACACCTGCATCAACCAGCGGCCGCTGGTCCGGGTCGGCGACACGATCGCAAGGAGCGACGTGCTGGCCGACGGGCCCTCGACGCACCTCGGCGAGCTGGCGCTCGGGCAGAACATGCTGGTCGCGTTCATGCCGTGGAATGGCTACAACTTCGAGGATTCGATCCTGATCTCGGAGCGCGTCGTCGAGGAAGACCGCTTCACGACGATCCACATCGAGGAACTGACCTGCGTGGCGCGCGACACGAAGCTCGGCCCCGAGGAGATCACGGCGGACATCCCGAATGTCGGCGACTCGGCGCTCGCGAAGCTCGACGAGGCCGGCATCGTGTTCATCGGCGCCGAAGTCAAGGCCGGCGACATCCTGGTCGGCAAAGTCACGCCCAAAGGCGAGACCCAGCTGACGCCCGAGGAGAAACTGCTGCGCGCGATCTTCGGCGAGAAGGCGTCGGACGTGAAGGACACCTCCTTGCGCGTGCCGCCCGGCATGGATGGCACCGTGATCGACGTGCGCGTGTTCACGCGCGACGGCGTCGAACGCGACTCACGGGCGCTCGCGATCCAGAAGTCCGAAATCGAGAAAGTCCGCAAGGACCTGAACGACCAGCGCCGCATCCTCGAGGACGACCTGTTCTCGCGGCTGCGCACCGAGCTCACCGGCGAGGCGGCGAGCGGCGGCCCGCGCAAGCTGAAGGCGGGCAGCACGGTCACCGCGGAATACCTCGATGACCTGCCGCGCGAAGAGTGGTTCGAGATCCGGCTGCGCGATGACGCGTCAAGCGAGTCGCTCGAAGCCGCGCGCCGGCGCCTGGCCGACCAGCAGAAGGAATTCGAGCGCCGCTTCGAGGGCAAGAAGGCCAAGATCACCGCCGGCGACGACCTCGCGCCGGGTGTGCTGAAGATGGTCAAGGTTTACCTGGCGGTGAAACGCCGCATCCAACCGGGCGACAAGATGGCCGGCCGGCACGGCAACAAGGGCGTGGTGTCGACGATCGTCCCGGTCGAGGACATGCCGTACCTGGCGGACGGCACGCCGGTGGATATCGTGCTGAATCCGCTGGGCGTCCCGTCGCGCATGAACATCGGGCAGATCCTCGAGACCCACCTCGGCTGGGCCGCGAAAGGCCTTGGCGACAAGATCGGCCGGATGATCGAATCGCAGAACGCGATCGTCGAGCTGCGCAAGTTCCTCGACCGCGTCTACAACGCGACCGGCGGCCAGAAGGAGGACATCTCCGCGTTCTCCGACGCCGAGATACTCGAGCTTGCGCGCAACCTGACGGACGGCGTGCCGATGGCGACGCCGGTGTTCGACGGCGCGAGCGAGGCCGAGATCAAGCAGCTGCTCGACATGGCGGACCTGCCGGCTTCCGGCCAGACCGACCTGACCGACGGCCGCACGGGCGAGGCCTTCGACCGGCAGGTGACCGTCGGATACATGTACATGCTGAAGCTGAACCACCTCGTGGACGACAAGATGCATGCGCGTTCGACCGGGCCGTACAGCCTCGTGACCCAGCAGCCGCTGGGCGGCAAGGCGCAATTCGGCGGCCAGCGCTTCGGCGAGATGGAAGTGTGGGCGTTGGAGGCCTACGGCGCCGCGTACATCCTCCAAGAGTTGCTCACCGTCAAGAGCGACGACGTGGAGG
>JBATEA010000083.1:0-5058 GCA_049663745.1 Steroidobacteraceae bacterium
CGCGAACCTTCTGGACGATGACCTGCTTGGCAGTCTGGGCGCCGATGCGGCCGAACGCCACGGATTCCATCGGCACCTCGACGAAGCCGTCGACCACTGCGGCAGGATCGATGTCTTTCGCGTCGTCGAGCCGCAATTCGCGCTCAGTGAACTCGAGTTCGGAAGAATCGTCCGCGAAGACCTTCCAGCGCCTGAATGTCTTGTATTCGCCCGTCTTGCGGTCGATTTCGACGCGCACGTCGATGTCGTCGCCGTGCTTGCGGCGGGTCGCGGACGCCAGAGCGGCTTCGAGTGCTTCGAAAATGATCTCGCGAGCGACGCCCTTCTCGTTGGAGACGGCCTCGACGACTTCAAGAATCTGCTTGTTCATGCTTCAACCCACCAATCTCGCCTTGCTGATACGGGCCAGCGGAAGTTTCCATTCGCGCCGGTCCACCTCGATCGACACCGTTCCATCCTCGATCGCCCCCAGCCTGCCGCGGAAACGGCGCCGGCCGTCCAGTGGCTCCTTCAATTCGATCTTCGCCTCGCTGCCAGCGAACCGCGCAAAGTGCGCCTCGGTCCGCAGTGGCCGGTCAAAGCCGGGCGATGACACCTCGAGCTGGTACTCCCGCTCGATCGGATCCTCCGCGTCGAGGACCTTCCCGACCGCGTGACTCGCGCGTTCACAATCGTCGAGCTGCACCGGCGTGCCGTCGGTCCGGTCGATGTACAGCCGGACCAGGGCGCGGCTGCTTGCCGGACTGAATTCGAGCTCGACGAGCTCGTAGCCGAGTCCTGCCAACACCGGCTCCAACAAGCCGATCAACCTGACCCTCATGCAGCCTCCGTCGGCCCCAGAAACGAAAAATGGGCACGAGGCCCATTCCTGGCGACCTGATCGAAACAAAAAGGCCCCGCGAGGGGGCCTCTTGATCGACCTTCTGGTTCCGGGGGACCGCGACCGGGCCTCGCTGCCCGACTGCGGTGACGCCTGCCACGCCCCCCGACCGGCGCGCATGATAGCGCAGGGTCCCGGCCGCCTCAACTCGAAGCGCCGCAATGGCCGCAAAACCCCTGCGGTAGACTGCGCACGGCCATCATGCGAATCCAGCGATGAACAGCGAGGGCGACGTCCGGCGCCACTACCGCACCTGCCATCTGTGTGAGGCCATCTGCGGCGTCGAGATTCGCCTGCGTGGCGATGAAATACTGTCCATCCGCGGCGACCCGGACGATCCGTTCAGCCGCGGCCATATCTGCCCCAAGGCACTCGGTCTCAAGGACGTCCACGAGGATCCGGATCGCCTGCGTCATCCGCTGAAGCGCACGGCTGGCGGCTGGCAGCGCATTGGCTGGGACGAGGCCATCGATGAAGTCGCGGCACGAATCGTGTCGGTCCAGGCTGAGCACGGCCACGATGCCGTCGCGCTTTATCTCGGCAATCCGACCGTGCACAGCTATTCGGCACTCCTGTCGGGCGCCGCGCTGTCGCGCGCGCTGCGCACCCGCAATCGCTTTTCGGCAACTTCAGTCGACCAGTTGCCACACCATCTCGCCGCCTGGCTGATGTTCGGTCACCAGTTCCTGCTGCCGATTCCTGACCTCGACCGCACGGACTACCTGCTGGTGCTTGGCGCCAATCCGGTTGCCTCGAACGGCAGCCTGATGACGGCGCCGGACGTCGCGCACCGGCTCAAGGCCATCCGCGCGCGTGGCGGCCGGATCGTCGTGATAGATCCCCGGCGCAGCGAGACCGCGTTACTCGCCGACCGTCATCATTTCATCCGCCCCGGCAGTGACGCGCTGCTGCTGTTCGCAATGATCCATGTACTGTTCGACGAGCGCCGCGTGGCGCCCGGCAGGTTGCTGCCTTCGATTGACGGCATCGAGACCGTCGATCGACTCGCCCGGCCATTCGCCCCGGAAGCCGTTGCGGATGCGACCGGTATTGCCGCTGGCGATATCCGCAGGATTGCCCGCGAGTTCGCGACCGCGCGCTCGGCCGTCTGTCATGGCCGCGTCGGTACTTCAACGCAGAGTTTCGGCGGATTGTGCCAATGGCTCATCCAGGTTCTGCACTTGTTGACCGGAAACCTCGACCGGCCCGGCGGCGCGATGTTCACGGCACCGGCATTCGACCTGGTCGCGCGTACCCAGGGTACCAGCCAGGCCGGGCACTTTGACAGGCGCCGCACCCGCGTGCGCGGCCTGCCGGAGTTCAGCGGCGAATTCCCGGTCGCCGCGCTTGCGGAGGAAATGCACACGCCTGGAAAGGGACAGATTCGCGCACTCATTACGTCGGCCGGCAATCCGGTCCTGTCCACCCCGAATGGGACAAGACTCGAGAAAGCGCTAGGCGGCCTGGAGTTCATGGCCTCCATCGATTTCTATGTCAATGAGACGACGCGACACGCGCACATCATCCTGCCCCCAACTTTCGCGCTGGAACGCGATCACTACGACCTGGTGTTCCACGTACTCGCCATCCGCAATACCGCCAAGTACTCATTGCCGCTCTTCGAGCCGCAGCCCGACGCAAGGCATGACTGGCAGATCCTCCAGGGAATCGCTGCGCGGCTAGGCGCGCACGACCCGAAGCGACGGCCGGGACTGATGGATCGCCTGCGCGCCCGCTGGCTGACGCCGCGGCGCGTGCTGGCGCTGGGACTTCGTCTGGGCCCGCGCGGTGCAGGATGGAATCCGTTCAGCAAGGGACTGACGCTTTCGAGGCTTGCCCGCGCCCCGCACGGCATCGATCTCGGAGCGCTCGAGCCCTGCCTCCCGGAGCGGCTCGCCCCGGGTGCCCGCATCCAGATTGCACCTGCGCCTTTCATCGCGGATGTCGAGCGCCTGGCCCGCGAATTGACCGACGCGGCGCGCGGCCCCGGCTTGCGACTAATCGGCCGGCGCGACCTGCGCAGCAACAATTCCTGGATGCACAACAGCCAGCGCCTCGTGAAGGGCCCGAGACGCTGCACACTGCTGATGCATCCGGCGGATGCGGCGAGACTGGGCATCGCGGACGGCGCCCGGGTCAGCGTCCGGTCGCGCGCGGGCGCGATTGCGGTCGATACCGAATTGAGCGATGAAGTCATGCCCGGCGTCGTGAGCCTGCCGCACGGCTGGGGTCACGACCGGCCTGGCACGCAACTTTCCGTTGCAAATGCGCACCCGGGCGCGAGCATCAATGACCTGACGGACGAGTTGTCAGTTGACGCCGTGAGCGGCAATGCCGCCTTCAGTGGCGTCCCGGTGACTGTTGAAGCGATGGCCAATTGAACATGGAGATCCCGATGAAGCAATGGTTGCCGTTGATCGCACTGTGCTGTGTCCCGGTGACAGTCGCCCGCGCTGACGTAACGGCGAGCGAAATTGACGCGGCCGTTGCCAGGCTGGAACCACGCGTCATCGACTGGCGAAGGGATTTCCACAGTCATCCAGAACTCGGCAATCGCGAGTTCCGCACCTCCGAGATCGTCGCGAAACACCTGCGCTCACTCGGCCTCGAGGTCAAGACGGGCATCGCCCACACCGGCGTCGTCGCGCTGCTGCACGGCGCATTGCCCGGACCCACGATCATGCTGCGTGCCGACATGGACGCACTGCCCGTCACCGAGCGCACCGACGTTCCGTTCCGCTCCACCGCCATGGCTGAATACCGCGGCCGCCAGGTCGGCGTGATGCATGCCTGTGGCCACGATTCCCACACGGCGATCCTGATGGGTGCCGCTGAAATACTTGCCGGCCTGCGGGAACGTCTGCCCGGCACGGTCATGCTCGTGTTCCAGCCGGCCGAAGAAGGCGTCCCGGAAGGTGAAGAAGGCGGTGCGCCGCTCCTGATGCAGGAGGGTCTCTTCGACATCGCCAAGCCCGACGCCATCTTCGGGCTCCATGTGATATCGACGCTTCATACAGGTTCGCTCGGCGTGCGGTCTGGCCCTTTCATGGCGGGGTCGGATTTCTTCCGAATCGTCGTGACCGGCCGCCAGAGCCATGGCGCCAGGCCCTGGGCCGGCATCGATCCGATCGTGACAGCCGCCCAGATCGTCAACTCGCTGCAGACCATCATCAGTCGGCAGACCGACATCACCGCTCTGCCCGCGGTCGTCAGCATCGGTGCCATCAATGGCGGCGTGCGCCACAACATCATCCCGGACAGCGTCGAAATGCTGGGCACGATGCGGACCTTCAGCCCAACCGCCCGACAGGAGACCATTGATCGGGTTCAACGCGTGGTCACGAACGTGGCTGAAGCCAATGGGGCGACTGCGACGCTCGAAATGATGCCCGCGCCCAATCCGGTGGTGGACAACGATCCAGCGCTGACGAAAAGGGTGATCGCGTCGCTGCAGGCCGCGTTCGGGGACGATGCGGTCAAGGCCGTCGGCTTGCAGACGGTTGCCGAGGACTTCTCCTATTACTCGCGCCAGGCACCCAGCGTTTATTACTGGGTCGGGATCACGCCGCCCGGCCAGGACCTGCGCACGGCGCCGGACAATCACTCGGACCGGTTCTACATCGACGAGAGCGGCATTGCGATCGCGCTTCGGGCGACTTTGCACGTCGCCGTGGATTATTTGCAAGGCGGCGCGACCGGCAAGAGTCCATAATGGTGTGCTAACAATCAATCGGGTAATGCACCCATCAATGAAGGGAAACTGTCCATGAAAAAATTGACGATTGCAGCAGCCGCTGCGGCATTGGCACTGGCGTCAACGGCGCAGGCATTCGAGGCCTACACCGACTACACGCCGAGCAAGGAAGTCTGGGATGTCACGATGGTGAAGGTGAATCCGAATCGCATCGACGACTATCTCGCGGGGCTCAAGCAGACCTGGCTGGCCGGCTGTGAGATCGGCAAGAAGCACAACGTGGTTGTGGACTGCCACATCTACCTGAGCGAAACAGCCGCGAACCGCGACTTCAACATGATGCTCGTGATGAAGCTCCCGAGTGGAGGAGTGACGGATCCGGACGCTGCCCTGTTCAAGCAGATCCAGGCCGAAACCCGTGCCCAGCTTGATCAGGCCAAGCAGGACCAGCTGGTGGCGGGTTACGAAGAACTGCGTTCCTTCT
>JBATEA010000084.1:0-4907 GCA_049663745.1 Steroidobacteraceae bacterium
GATCTCGGCTTCACGACTCTCCCAAACCGGGTGCTGATGGGTTCGATGCACACGGGCCTCGAGGACCGCAGCGAGGACTATCCGAGACTTGCCGCTTATTTCGCCGAGCGCGCACGCGGCGGCGTGGGGCTCATCGTCACAGGCGGCATCGCGCCGAATGCAGCAGGCTGGACCAAGCCCTTCGCGGGAACACTGAGCGGGCGACGTCACCTCGCGCGCCACCGGCAGGTTACCGAGGCCGTTCACGCTGAGCGCGGCAGGATCTGCATGCAGATCCTGCACACGGGACGCTATGCCTATCACCCGCTCGCGGTGGCGCCGTCGCGGCTGCGAGCGCCGATCTCGCGATTCACGCCGCGTGCATTGTCGGAGCGCGGCATCCAGGGCCAGATCTCGGACTTCGTTCGTTGCGCAAGGCTCGCGCAGGAAGCCGGCTATGACGGCGTCGAGATCATGGGTTCCGAGGGCTATTTCATCAACCAGTTCCTGGCTGCGCGGACCAATCACCGAAAGGATCGCTGGGGCGGCAGCTGGGAGAACCGCATGCGACTCCCGCTCGCGATCGTCGCCGGCACCCGCGCGGCCGTCGGCACTGCATTCATCGTGATCTACCGCCTGTCGATGCTCGATCTCGTCGAGGGCGGGGGCTCCTGGGATGAGGTCGTCGTGCTTGCGCAGGCCATCGAGCGCGCCGGCGCCACGATCATCAATACCGGAATCGGCTGGCACGAGGCGCGTATCCCGACCATCGCGGCGATGGTGCCGCGCGCTGCGTTCAGCTGGGTTACGCGACGCCTGCGCGACAGCGTCAGGATACCGCTCGTCACGAGCAACCGGATCAATGACCCGGCGGTCGCCGAAAGATTGCTGGCGAACGGGGATGCGGACCTCGTCTCGATGGCGCGGCCGCTGCTCGCGGACCCGGAATTCGTCCGCAAGGCCCGGGAGGGCAGGGTGGATGAGATCAATACCTGCATCGCCTGCAACCAGGCCTGCCTCGATCTCGTCTTCGAAAACCAGGTTGCGACCTGCCTCGTCAATCCGCGCGCCGGCCGCGAAACCGAACTGAACTACCTGCCGGCGGCCCCGGCCAGGAGGATCGCCGTGGTCGGCGCCGGGCCCGCGGGTCTCGCCTGCGCGACGGTCGCCGCCGGCCGCGGACATCGCGTGACCTTGTTCGAGGCGGCGGACCGCATCGGCGGCCAGTTCAACATGGCCAAAGTGATTCCGGGCAAGGAGGAGTTTCACGAAACGCTGCGCTACTACCGGCGCCAGATCGAGCTGACGGGCGTCAAGCTCGAGCTGTCACACCGCGCGGGGGTCGCCGAACTGACGGGAGGCGCTTTCGATGACATCGTCATGGCATCGGGCGTCATGCCGCGCCTGCCCGCGATTGACGGTCTGGATCACCCGAAGGTGTTGTCCTATATAGACGTCCTGCTGCATGGCCGGGCGGTCGGCGACACGGTTGCGATCGTCGGCGCGGGCGGAATCGGTTTCGATGTCGCCGAATTCCTGAGCCATGACCCCAGGCATCCGCCCTCCAGCACCGACATCCCGGCGTTCATGAACGAGTGGGGCATCGACATGACGCTGTCGCAGCGGGGCGGCCTCTCCAAAGAGGCCGATCTCGCCGTCAACATGCCGCGCACGATCTGGCTGCTGCAGCGCAAGCCGACACCGCCCGGCCGCGATCTCGGCAAGACCACGGGCTGGGTGCACAGGCTTGCATTGAAGCGCAGGGGCGTGCGAATGATGGCGGGCGTGAGTTACGAGCGCATCGACGACGGCGGCCTGCACATCGCGGTCGGCACCGAATCCCGGCTGCTGGCGGTGGACAATGTCGTGATCTGCGCAGGCCAGGAACCGCAGCGCGAACTCGCGGCCGGGGTCGAGGCCGCGGGCTTTCGCCTGCACCTGATCGGTGGCTCGAAGCTCGCAACGGAGCTCGACGCCAAGCGGGCCATCGACGAGGGCTCGCGCCTCGCGGCGGCGCTATGAGCCTCGCAATCCTGCAGGCGGCCCAGCTCGCGCTGCTCGACGAGGCTGCATCCGTCCAGGGTGGCTGGCGCGTGCGCGCCAGTGTCCGCGCGCGTCGCCTGACCGTGCGGGTCTTCCCGGGCGGCCAGGTCGAGATTGTCGTGCCGAAAGGCACGCGCCCGCGCGCGGTCGAACAATTCGTCGCGCGCTACCGGCCGTGGATCGACCGCAAGGTGGCACAGTACCTGCCTCTGGAACCCGCAAGCGGTAATCGCCTGCCGGAAGCGATCCACTTTCGCGCCAGCGACGAACATTGGCCGGTGGACTGCGTCGAGGCGCCCGGCGCACCTCGCCTGACGGTCGAAGGCACCCGGCTCGCATTGCGCGGCGATTTGTCCCGCACGGTCCTGGCGCGCCATGCCCTGCAGCGATTCACGATGCGGCGCGCACACGCAATCCTCGTGCCACAGCTCCAGCGACTCTCCGGGGAATGCGCATTGCCATACGCGCGGGCCCAGATTCGCCGCCAACGAACGCGCTGGGGCAGCTGCTCGCGCCGCGGGACCATCAGCCTGAATGCCAGCCTGCTGTTCCAGCCGCCGGAAGTCGTGCGCTACCTGCTGCTGCACGAACTGGCCCATACCCGCCACATGAATCACTCGCGCCGCTTCTGGACACTGGTCGGACAGCTGGAACCCCGCTGGCGCGAACTCGATGTGGAACTGTCACGTGGTTGGCGCGAGGTGCCTGCCTGGGTCCTGCGCTGATGCCGCGGATTCAAAGCGCGGCACCGTTCCTGGTGCTGGCGGTGGCGCTCGCCGCGGTGTCCTTCGGATCCATCTTCGCGCGGCTCGCCGATGCGGCGCCGCTCGCGATCGCCGCCTGGCGTATGGGCCTCGCCGCGCTCGTCGTGATCCCGGTGGCGCTCGTCGGCGAGTCCAGCAATGCGCGGCTGGAACTTCAACCCGCCTCGCTCGCCGCGGCCGCGGGATTGTTCCTGGCGTTGCATTTCGCGACCTGGATCGCCTCGCTCGATTACACGTCGATCGCGCGCAGCGTACTGCTCGTCAGCACGGCTCCGATCTGGGTCGCCATATTCCAGTTCGTGTCCGGGCGCGGGGTCCCGGCATTACGGACGGTGCTTGCGCTGCTGTTTGCCGTTTGCGGCGTCGCGGTTGCGACCATCGGCCGTGGCAGCGGCGGCGCGCTGCTTACCGGCGACGCGCTGGCGATCGCCGGCGCGATCGCCATGGCGGCATACCTGCTGTTGTCCCAGAAGGCGCAATCATCGCTGACGTTTCGCCGTTACCTGGCGCTTGCCTATGGCGTCGCCGCAGCGCTCCTGTGGCTGGCCGTCACGCTGACGGGCACGGCGGCCGGCGGGTACAGCGCGACGACCTGGTGGGCGTTCGCCGGCCTGGCGGCGATATCGCAGCTGATCGGACACAGCGGCTACAACTGGTCGCTGCGTCACCTGGACCCCCTGTACGTCGCCGTGGCCCTGGTCGGGGAACCCGTGATCGCTTCCGTGCTCGGCTGGTGGCTACTCGGTGAGGGCCTCGACTGGCAAACGGCCGTCGGCGGACTTCTGATACTGACGGGAATCCTGCTCGGCGCGTCCGCGGCCCGCGCGCTGCCGGTAACGGTACAGACGCCAGCCCAGTAGCGCTGCGAGCACGAGGATGTACACCAGGGGCTCGCGAATGTCGGCCTTCACCTGCCAGTAGAAATGCGTACAGGCGAGAATCGCGGCCGGATAGATCAGGCGGTGCAGGCGCTGCCAACGGCGCCCCATGCGCCGCATGGCGCGTTTCGTGGATGTCACTGCGAGCGGGATCAGCATCATGAGCGCCGTGAAGCCGACGGTGATGTACGGACGTTTTGCGATGTCCTCGACCCACAACCGCCAGTCCAGTCCCTGGTCCGCCAGCAGGTACCACAGGAAGTGCATCGAAATGTAAGAGAACGCGAACAGGCCGAGCATGCGCCGGAATTCGATCAGGCGCGGCATGCCTGCCAGTTCGCGAAGCGGTGTCACGGCCAGGGTTACAAGCAGCAGCCGCAACCCCCAGATGCCGAGCGTGTCCTGGATCTTCTCGACGGGATTCGCGCCAAGCGCCGCGACCGGCAAGCCCGCGATGCCCGCGATGAGCCAGGCCAGCGGAACCAGACACAGCATGAACACGAGCGGCTTCGCGAGCCAGCGCAGCGCGCGGTCAGCGTTCTTGGTCGGCATCAGAAGTTCCGCGCCAGGTCCATGCCGGCGTACAGCTGCGCGACCTCGGCACCATAGCCATTGAACTTGACGGTTGGCCGGCGCGAGAACAGCGAGTCGGAGCCGATGCGGCGCTCACGCGCCTGGCTCCAGCGCGGGTGATCGACTTCCGGGTTGACGTTGGCGTAGAAGCCGTATTCGTGCGGCGCCGACAATGCCCAGGTGGTCGCGGGCATGCGCTCCGTGAAGCGTACGCGCACGATCGACTTGATGCTCTTGAATCCGTACTTCCAGGGCACGACCAGGCGCAGCGGCGCGCCATTCTGATTCGGCAGCACCTGGCCGTAGAGGCCGACCGCGAGAATCGCGAGCGGATGCATGGCCTCGTCCATCCGCAGTCCTTCGACGTAGGGCCAGTCGAGCACAGCGTAGCGCTGGCCCGGCATCTGCTTCGGGTCGAGCAGCGTGGTGAACTCAACGAACTTCGCCCTTGAAGTCGGCCTGAAACGCCTGATCAGGTCGCCGAGCGGGAAACCGATCCACGGGATGACCATGGACCAGGCCTCGACGCAGCGCAGCCGGTAAATTCGCTCCTCGAATGGGTGCGGTTTGACCAGGTCTTCGAGCGTGTAGCGACCCTTGCCTTCGCATTCGCCATCGACGACGACGGACCAGGGCTTGGGCCGCAGGCGACCCGCATTCTGGGACGGGT
>JBATEA010000085.1:0-2165 GCA_049663745.1 Steroidobacteraceae bacterium
CCTGAGTGCGGTCGTGCTACTGCCGCTCGCGGCCCTGGTGGTGCGCACCTCCGGGATTGCGCCGTCCGAACTCCTCGACACCCTGCTCGATGAGCGGGCGGTGGCGTCCTACCGGCTGAGCTTCGGCGCGGCCGCGCTCGCGGCGGTCGTCAATGCCGTATTCGGGTTCATCGTCGCCTGGTCGCTGGTCCGTTATGACTTCCCGGGCCGGCGCCTGCTGGACGCAATGATCGACCTGCCCTTCGCGCTGCCAACGGCCGTTTCCGGCATCGCGCTCGCGGCGGTCTTCTCGCCGACCGGCTGGCTCGGCCAGAAACTTGCGCTCGCCGGCGTGCAGGTGGCGTACACCTGGATCGGCGTGGTGGTCGCGCTGACGCTGATCGGCCTGCCGTTCGTCGTGCGCTCGGTGCAGCCCGCACTGATCTAAGCCCAACGCGATCTCGAAGATGCGGCCGAGTCGCTCGGCGCCGGCGGCTGGCAGGTGTTCCGCCGCATCATCCTTCCAACGGTGCTGCCGGCGTTGTTGACCGGTTTCACGCTCGCTTTCGCGCGCGGCATCGGGGAATACGGCTCGGTCGTGTTCGTGTCCGGCAATCTGCCGATGAAGACCGAGATCACGCCGCTTCTGATCGTCATCAAGCTCGAGCAGTTCGACTACGACGGCGCCGCCGCGCTCGGTTTCTTCATGCTGCTGATGTCCTTCATCATGTTGTTCGCCATCAATCTCGTGCAGGGCTGGGGCCATCGCAGGCTCCGGATCGGCGGGCGCTGATGGCCGGCGCAATCACATTGAGCGGGGACGGCAGGCGCATGACCCGCGGTGCGCGGCTGGTGCGCGCATTGCTGCTCACGATCGCAATCGGCTTCCTCGCGCTCCTGCTGCTCGCGCCGCTCGGCGCCGTGCTGGGCCAGGCCTTTGCCGACGGGGTCATCACATACATGGGAAGTTTCGCGGACCCGGACACGCGTGCGTCGATCCGCCTGACGCTCCTGACCGCCGCCATTGTCGTGCCCGCCAACACGCTCTTCGGAATCGCCGCCGCGTGGGCGATCGCGCGTTTCGACTTCCGCGGCAAAAGCCTGCTGGTCACGCTGATCGACCTGCCCTTTGCCGTCTCGCCGGTCATCGCGGGCCTCGTGCTCGTGCTGCTGTTCGGCGCGAACGGGTGGTTCGGCGAGTGGTTGCTGGATCACGACATCTCGATCATTTTCGCGGCGCCAGGCATCGTACTCGCGACGATCTTCATTTCCTTCCCCTACGTGGCCCGCGAACTGATCCCGCTGATGCAGCAGCAGGGCAGTGACGAAGAGGTTGCGGCGTTGTCGCTCGGTGCCGGCGCCTGGCTCACGTTCCTGCGTATCACGCTGCCGAAGATCCGCTGGGGGCTGCTGTACGGGATCATCCTCTGCAACGCCCGGGCGATGGGCGAGTTCGGCGCAGTGTCCGTGGTATCGGGCCACATCCGCGGGCTGACGACGACGATGCCGCTGCAGGTCGAAATCCTGTACAACGAGTACAATTTTGTCGCGGCCTTCGCCGTCGCCTCGCTGCTCGCGTTGCTGGCCATCCTGACCCTGGTGGCCAAGGCCCTGGTCGAGGGGCGCTCCGGAGTCGGGAGCCACTGAACTTGCACCCGTTGCTGACGCAATGGTGGACCGGCCTCAAACGGCTCGCCGCGGGCCCGCACTCGCTCCAGCGCCTGCTGGTGCTGACAATGGGCGGCACGGTCCTGCTCGCGATCGCAGCGCTTGCGCTCGGAGCCGGCGGCCTGCTGCGCGAGCAGGCCGATAAGCAGGCATTGGCGCGGGTGCGCCTGGCGGGACTCGCGGCGCGCGATGATATCCGGCGACACGGCGAGGACGCACTGACCGCCGCGCGGCTGCTGGCCACGCGCCCGACGCTGCTACGCCTGCTGCGCGACGTCAATGTGCCGCAGATTCCGCTGTTCCTGCGCCGTTTTTGCGACACGGCGCGTCTCGACAGCTGTGCGGTATTCCTGGACGGCCAGGTGCTGGCATCGACGGGACTGCCGGTAGCCTGGGGCGATGCGCAGCAGGCTGCAAAGGAGCAGGGCGAGGGCTTCATGTTCGCCGACGCCACTGCACCCTCCGGGCAACTCGGCGCGCAGGTCGAAATCCCGGGTTTCGCCGGCGCCAAGGTCATG
>JBATEA010000086.1:0-3429 GCA_049663745.1 Steroidobacteraceae bacterium
CCTGCTGACGCTCGGTGGCCACCTGCGGGCGATGGGCAGCGAACGGTTTCATGCGCTCTACAAGCTGATGACCATGAGCTCGGCCGATTACCTCGACGAATGGTTCGAGTACGGCCCGCTGAAGGCGACCAAGTCTGCGAGCGGCATCATCGGGACCTTCATGGGCCCGCGCTCACCTGGCTCGGCCTACGTACTGCTGCATCACTACATGGGCGAAATCGACGGCGCATTCCGTGCCTGGGGTTTCTGCAAGGGCGGCACCGGGACCATCAGCAATGCCATCGCGGCCGCCGCACGCGCCGCGGGCGCAACGCTATGCACCGAGGCGCCGGTGAAACAGGTGCTGGTCACGAACGGACGTGCCACCGGCGTCGTGCTCCGGAACGGCGATGAGTACCGGGCACCCATCGTCGTCTCGGGCCTCGATGCGCGCCGCACGTTTCTCGAACTCGTCGACAGTCGCGAGTTGCCAGGGGAAATCCTCGAGCAGGTGCGCCGGTTCCGCTTCCGCGGGTCCTCTGGCAAGGTCAATCTCGCGCTTTCCGAACTGCCGGACTTCACCTGCATGCCGGGCATCGGTGCGCATCATCGCGGCGCTTTCTCGATCAGCCCGAGCGTGGATTACCTCGAGCAGGCCTATGACGACGCGAAGCACGGCGAGTTCTCGCGGCGCCCCTACATGGACATCGTATTTCCGTCAATGATCGATCCCGGCATGGCGCCGCCGGGCAAGCACGTCGCCAGCATTTTCGTGCAGTACGCGCCATACCACCTCAATGGCGGCTGGACCGCCGCCAGGCGCGAGGCTTTCGGCGACGCGGTCATTGACACGCTCTCCGAATACGCGCCCAACCTCAAGTCTGCGATTCTGCACCGGCAGGTGCTGACACCGGCCGACATCGAGGAGAAAACCGGCCTGTCGGAGGGCAACATTTTCCAGGGCGAACTCGCACTGCAGCAGCTCTTCTTCCTGCGTCCCGCGGCGCGCTGGGCGAGTTACCGCACACCCATCAGCGGCTACTACCAGTGCGGATCGTCGACGCACCCGGGCGGCGGCATCATGGGTGCGGCAGGCAAGCTCGCGGCAGAACGCATCCTGGCGGACTCATGACCCGGGCATTCGACAGCGTCGTCATCGGCGGCAGCGTGGACGGGCTCGTCGCTGCGACCGTGCTTGCGAGCTCAGGATCGACCGTCCTGCTCGTCGAGGCCCAGGCTGAACTCGGCGGCACCTTTCGCGAGATCGAATTTGCGCCAGGGTATCGCGCTGCTCCACTCGCAACGGATCTCGGCCATGTCGATGCGGAGATATTGCTCGCGACGGGCGCCATGCTGCCTGGCGCGGTGACGCCCGATCCCGTCACGATCGCGCTCGGTGATGGCGAACCACTTCAGCTGCGTCGCTCGATTGCAGCGACAGCGGAGGGGCTGAAGAGCCGCTCCGCGAAAGACGCCGCAGCCTGGCCGGCATTCTGTGCGCGCATGCGTGCGCTCTCGGGATTCCTGGCAGAGCTCTATCGCCGGGCGCCGCCGCAGCTCGAGGCGGCTGGACTCGCGGACTATCTGGCGCTCGCAAAGCTCGGTCTCAAGTTCCGCGGCCTCGGCAAGGCTGGCATGGTCGACTTGCTGCGCGCATTGCCAATGCCGATTGGCGACCTGCTCGATGACTGGTTCGAATCGGGCCCGCTGAAAGGGGCGCTGGCGGCACTGGGTGTCGCGGACCTGTGCCAGGGTCCGGCTTCTGGCGGCACGGCTCTCAATTTCCTGCATCGTCATGTCGGTGCGGAGGCCGGCGTATTCGGCGACCGGCTGCGGCTGCAAACCGGCGGTGGCGCGCTGGTTGCGGCTTTCGCCGACCGCGCCCGCGCCGCCAACGTCACCATCGAGACCGGTGCGGAGGTCCGGCGGCTGCTCGTCGCCGACGATCGCGTATCGGGAGTGGAACTCGCCTCGGGAGAAGAGATCCGGTCCGGAAGCGTCATCTCGGGCCTGGATCCCTACCGCAGCCTGCTCGAGTTGCTGGATCCTGTGCATCTGGATCCGGAATTCATCGCAGCGATCCGGAATATCCGCTATCGCGGCGTGACCAGTATCGTGCTGCTGGCGCTCGAAGGCTTGCCCTCAATTCCGGGCCTTGCGGCGGCGCCCTCTGGATCGATCCTCATTGCGCCGTCCGTTCGCGAAGTCGAACGCGCGTTTGATGCAAGCAAGTACGGGCGCTGCTCTGAGGAGCCGGTCGTCGAATTGCGCTTCCCGAGCGTCACGCAGTCGAAACTGGCGCCGATGGGCCGGCATGTCGCGATGCTGCGTGTGCAGTACACGCCGTACCGGCTGCGCGATCGGGACTGGGCCAGGATGCGCGATAACGTGGCGAAACGCGCAGTGGCGCTCGTCGAACGACATGTTCCGGGCTTCACGGACCGGGTCCGTCATTTTGCCGTGCTGACCCCCGCCGACCTCGAGACGCAGTTCGGGCTGCGCGAGGGCGCCGTTTCGCGCGGCGAGCTGGCGCTCGACCAGATGTTGTTCATGCGGCCGGTGGCGGGAGCATCCAGCTACGCGATGCCCGTGCCTGGGCTCTTCCTGTGTGGCGCGGGAACCCACCCAGGCTACGGCATGACCGGCCTGTCGGGTCTGCATGCCGCGCGTGCCGCGCGGCCACGATGAGAGTTGCGGCGCGCAAGCCCCGTTATGAGCGCCACGCGGCCGACGACCGCAGACAGGCGCTGATCGAAGCGACGATTGCGAGCCTCAAGCGTCATGGTCACGACGGCCTCTCGGTGCGCCGCATCGCCGCCGAGGCCGGTGTGTCCATCGGCCTGATCAATCATCATTTTCCGAACAAGAATGCGCTGGTCGCCGAGAGTTACCGGCATTTCAGCCGGCAATTGTCCGAAGGATTCGCAGCGGCGGTGCAGCGAGCAGCACCGGATCCGCGGGCGCGGCTGCGGGCGTTCTTCGAGGCGATCTTTTCGCGGCCCAATCTCGATCCAAGGGTGCTGAGCGCGTGGATCGTGTTCTGGGGGCTTTTCCGGCAGTCGCCGGAATTGCGAAAGGCGCACGATGAGGTAGGCCGTGGTTACGGCGAGCTGCTGCATTCATTGCTGGCAGAGCTGATGTGCGCGATTGGGCGGCCGCACTTCGAACTCCGGCCGGCTGAAATCGGGCTGACGGCGCTGCTGGACGGACTGTGGCTGGAATGGTGTCTGGACCCAAAGAATTTCCAGCCTGCGGAAGCTATCGTCATTTGCGAGTCGTGGAGCGAATACCTCTCGACGGGAAAACCCCTGGGCGCTCCGTAGCGACCGGGGCTATCCTTCAGGCGTCGATCGCAGCATGCTGGATACGCGTCGATGGCTAAGGGAGATATTGGATCATGTCGAGCCCGAGCCTGGACAAGGACTTGCAGTTTGTCGGCTGATTAACAGG
>JBATEA010000087.1:0-3297 GCA_049663745.1 Steroidobacteraceae bacterium
CTGACCGCCCCCCGCGCGTCATATCCCGCGCGCTTCATGTAATCGATACCGAACTTGTCCGCCTCGAGTTCCGCCTCACGGCTGTAACGCTGGGTCAGCAGCTGGGCGCCGAGACCAGCACCCATCATCGCGATATTGCCGTAATCGCTATCGTGAGCCGCAACCTGCGCCACGACCAGTCCGCCCTGCATCAGCATGCCGCGGCTCATCGCCTGTGCCGAATGCCGTGCCGCAGCATGCACGATCTCGTGCCCCAGCACGGCGGCCAGTTCCGATTCCGAGTTGAGCTGCGTCAGCAGCCCACGATTGACCGCGATCTTGCCGCCCGGCAGCGTCCAGGCATTCGGTATCGAGTTGTTGAGAACCGTGAATTCATAGGGCAGCTTGCGATCGCTGACTGCGGCAATGCGCTGCCCGACGCCCTGCACATAGGCGGTCAGCGCCGGGTCCAGGCGCTGGTCTCCGCCCTGGGACTGGCGCATCGGCGCGAAATTCTTCTCCCCGATCTGGAGCTCCGTACCCTCGCCTACCAGCATCAGCTCTTTCTTGCCGGTGACGGGATTGGTGGCGCAGGCAATGAGTCCTGTCGCCGCAATGACTGCCAGGGACGAACGAAGACGAGCGCTCTTCATGCCGCTCATCTTACGCGCGGTGAATCAGTCGTGGTACCGGCTCCCCGGATAGTTCATCACGCGATCGACGTCGAGATACGCCTCGGTCACGCTCGCGAAGCTGTCGCGACGGATCCAGCCGTCATACTCGCGATTGTCCAGCTGCGTGCGGAGATGATGGTAGCGCTCGGCAACCCGGTCGAACGCCGGCCGCAGGTATTCCCGGGATCGACTCTGGTCCACCGCCCGATCAAAATCATGCGTGGCATCCACCAGCAGCGCGGCGTCTTCGGCAGAATGGCGTGCAACCGGCTCCGCCCGCAATGCCTCGTAGAAGCGTTCTGCGGAATTGTCCAGGCGATTTGCGGCCGTGTGGAGACTGGAAGTCGTCGCACATCCCGCAAGAAGTCCGAGCAGCAGCAACAGAAATGGCTTCAATGATTTCATGACCACTCCTTCACCGATGCAGTTCATGTAACAGCAGTTTGGATCACCCGAAGGCCAGTCGGTACGATCCTGCTGTCTCCGGACCGCGACGTGCGGTGGTGTCTGACATCAAACAAAAACCCCGGCACGAGGCCGGGGTTGAGCGACCGGCGGTTTCACGCCAATATCGACCATGACCCTCGTCGGCCAGTACGACTCGCCCTTCGTCCGCCGCATCGCAGTGACCCTGGGTCTTTACGGAATGCCCTTTAGCCGCAACACCATGTCCGTATTTGGCGACGCGAAAGACATGCAGAGGATCAATCCACTGGTCCGTATTCCTTCGTTGATCATGGACGACGGCGAAACGCTGATCGACAGCGTCGCCATCGTCGATGTGCTGGACGAGATGGTAGGTCCCGCCCGCGCGCTCGTGCCGCCGCGCGGTCCAGTTCGACGGAAGATCCTGCAGGCAACTGCGCTTGCGCAAGGCACGACGGACAAGGCGGGACAGGTTGTCTACGAGCGGCACTTCCACTCCGGTGCTGCGCTCAACAGGGACTGGGAGCGGAGATGCCAGTGGCAACTGGAAGCAGGCCTGGAGCGGCTCGAGAGCCAATGCAGTGCGCCGTGGTATTTCGGCGAGCAGATGAGTCACGCCGACGTCATGGCGGGCTGCATGGTCGGCTACCTTTACCTGCGATTGCCCGAGGGCTTTCTGGCTGGCAAGTTCCTCAGGCTGCAGGCGCTGTCACAGCGCTGCGAGGCGCGGGAGGAATTTATGAATGCGCGTATCAGCCCGGACGAGACGATGCCCGCGCGGGACAGGTGATCAGTTCACGCCGCTAATGCTGATGTCGTACTTGAGGTCGGGTCGCGCATCGCCACGGAAATCCACCACATGCACATAGAAGGTCGTCGCGCCGACCACCTGTATCTGAAGGAAAGAGTCCAGACTTACACCCGCCGTCTCGTCATCATCTTCGCAAGGCAAGGTGAAATTCGACGCAGCGTCGCAGGTATTCAACTGGACACCGTTCGCCCCCACAATCTCGATCACCGAGTCAAGCGGGCTGCCGTTGGCCTGCGCATCAATATCGATCGTCACGGTCGACGTACCCGTCGTCGTGATCCGGTAATAGTCCTCATCCGGATCCACAATGGTATTGGGATTCCCGCTCGGGCTGATCGAGGCCGCAAATGTGCCGTTGCCCAAAGAAGTGGCGGTAGCAGTCGAGTCGTTTCGACCCAACGAGCCTCCAATGACGACAATGGTCAGTACCTGGGTATCCGCCAATTGCGGGCTGGAACTGTCCGCAACCCTGACTGTGAACGTCTCATTCGTGGCCGTTGGCGCGGCCGATCCAGTGATGGCACCGGCCGAACTTATCGCAAGTCCAGTCGGCAAGCGGCCGGCGCTGATGGTAAAGGTATAGGACCCTGTCCCGCCCGTCGCCGTCATCGCCTGGTTATATGCGACCCCGACGGTCGCATCGGGTAGCGAGACAGTCGTGATCAGAAGCGGATTCACGATGTCGATCGTAAGCGCCTGCGTGTCAATCTGCGGCGTCGCGGAGGAATCCACCACCCTCACGGTGAAGTTTGCCGTGCCAGTTGGCGCGGTGGGCGTCCCGGTGATGGCACCAGTGCCGGCATTCAACGCCAGACCCGCCGGCAGCGCGCCCGCACTGATGCTGAAGGTTTTTGCTCCAAAGCCGCCAGTGACCGTGATGGTCTGACTGTAGGCCGTTCCGACCACGCCATCAGCCAGCGTGGTGGTGGTGATGTTGAACACCACCGGCACGATGCCCCCGCCGCCGCCGCCACCACCACAAGCGGCAAGCCAAGCCAGCATCGCTCCGGTGAGCGCGGACGTCGCAATGCGAGGATATTTCTTCACGGACCCTCGAACTGGTCGAACCGGGGATCGGTTCCGTTCAAGGTGATGTCGTTGCCCGACACTGTCGCTCCTGCGCCCACTACGATGGGTCCAAGCGGCGCTGGCGCCGTACCCGGCATCGCGATGCGCGTATCGTAGGGCCACCCGCCGATACTCGATCCGCCGGTAAAATCGGGATCAATGGACTCCACTTCGACGGTATAGGTGCCCGCCGGCACCGGGATCTCATACAGGCCGATATCGCCCGCGGCTGCCGATTCGAGTCCGGCGCCGCCAGGATCATTGATCAGATTGCCACGGAAAACGAGAGCCTTGAATCCTGAAGAAACCGAGACAGCGTTGCGGCGATCCTCATTCAAG
>JBATEA010000088.1:0-1946 GCA_049663745.1 Steroidobacteraceae bacterium
GCTCGACGGTCATGCCGCACGGCACGGGCAAGAAGGTCCGGGTCGCGGTCTTCACGCAGGGCAAGAATGCCGACGCCGCCCGTGAGGCCGGCGCGGACATCGTCGGCCTCGAGGACCTCGCCGAGAAGGTCAAGGCCGGCCAGATCGATTTTGACGTCGTCGTTGCGAGCCCGGATGCGATGCGGGTCGTCGGCGGACTGGGCCAGATCCTGGGACCGCGCGGCCTGATGCCGAACCCGAAGGTCGGCACGGTGACGCCCGATGTCGCGGGTGCGGTCAGGAATGCGAAGGCGGGCCAGGTCCGTTACCGCTGCGACAAGGGCGGCATCGTCCATTGCACGATCGGCAAGGCCAGCTTCCAGCCGGCCGCGCTCAGGGAAAACCTGATGGCGCTGCTGGCCGACCTGCAGAAGCACAAGCCGTCGACGTCGAAGGGCGTCTTCGTGCAGCGAGTCACGGTGTCGTCGACGATGGGACCCGGCGTCGCCGTGGACCGCGCGACGCTCGGAGTTTGACGGGGACTGTCCCCTTTTCCGGCTTTGCGGAAAAGGGGACTGTCCCCTCTTGAAGAGAGTTTCGAAAGTCCGGGTCTGGGAACCCGGGCCATCGAAGACCGCAGGCGGGGTAACGCCCCTTAATGGACGCCTGCGCAGATGGTGGAACCCGAGTCAGTGTTCACTGGTGAAGGTTGCCATCAGCCGGCCGGGAATGAAGGCCGGCGCATGGGTGGGCGCGTGGCGATGCGCGCCCGGTGATGGATCTTTTGCCAGGAGGAAGGAATGGCACTCAGGCTTGAAGACAAGCAGGCGATGGTGACCGAGGTGCAGGCCGTTGCGCTGGTCGCGCATTCGGTCGTCGCCGCGGAATACCGTGGCTTGACGGTGACGCAGATCACCGGGCTGCGCGCGAAGGCGCGCCAGTCCGGCGTCTACATGCGTGTCGTCAAGAACACGCTGGCCCGCAAGGCAGTCGCCGGAACGCCGTACGAGTGCATCGCGGGCAGTCTCAAGGGACCGCTGATCCTCGCATTCTCCAAGGACGATCCGGGCGCTGCAGCCCGCGTCGTCAAGGAGTTCGCGAAGACCCACGACAAGCTGGTCCCGACCCTGGTCTCGCTCGGTGGGCGGTTGTTTCCCGCCACCGATCTCGACCGGGTCGCGAGCCTGCCGACCAGGGCCCAGGCCCTCGCGATGATGCTCGGCGTGCTGAAGGCGCCGGTCTCGAAGCTGGTGCGTACGCTGGCCGAGCCACACGCGAAGCTGGTTCGCACCGTGGCCGCGGTCAAGGCCACGAAGGCCGCGTGACACCGGGCACCAGTCACTGATTCGGTTTCAAAAATTTATTTCTGGAGAGATGACAATGGCTGCTAGCAAGGAACAGATTCTCGAGTCGATCGCCAACATGACGATCATGGAAGTGGTCGACCTCGTGAAGATGATGGAAGAGAAGTTCGGCGTTACGGCCGCCGCGCCGATCGCGGTCGCCGCTGGCGCTGCCGGCGCCGCGGCGCCGGCTGTCGAGGAGCAGACCGAGTTCACGGTGACGCTGAAGGCCTACCCGGCCGAGAAGAAGGTCACCGTCATCAAGGTGATCCGCGAGATCACCGGGCTCGGCCTCAAGGAGGCGAAGGACCTGGTCGAGGGCGCACCTTCGCTGGTCAAGGAAGCCGTCTCGAAGGCGGATTCCGAGAAGATCAAGAAGCAGCTCGAGGACGTCGGCGCAACGGTAGAGGTCAAGTAACGACCTCCATGCGAGGGCAAACGGCCCCGCAGTCCGCGCCACCGGACATCACCGCAGCCTGCACCCTGAGAGGTGCAGGCCGCGCGGTGCTGGCCGGTGCGCCGGTTTTGCTCATTCATGAATAGGGTGACCCCGATGGCCTATACGTTCACCGAAAAGAAGCGCATCCGGAAGAACTTTGGCAAGCGCCAGGGAATTCTGGAGGT
>JBATEA010000089.1:0-2474 GCA_049663745.1 Steroidobacteraceae bacterium
TCAGGGTCGCACAGGGCGTGACCGCTATACCCTGACGATCGCATCCGCCGACCGCGAATATTTCGATTACACGGAGATGAACAAGCTGCATGTCTATCTGGACTGGCTCAACATCATGAGCTACGACTTCTTCAACAGCCTGACTTCCACTACCGGCCATCACGCCGGCTTGTATGCGTCGGAGTTTGCCGCGCCCACGGATCGGAACGCCGATTCATCCGTCAGGCAGCACATCGCCGCGGGAATACCGCCGGACAAGCTCGTGCTCGGCGTCGCATTCTACGGCCGCGGCTTCGCCGGCGTGATTCCCCGGAACAACGGTCTCTATCAGCCGTATGACCGCTACGAGGGCGACCACAGTTACGCCGATCTGATGGACAAGTTCATCGGCAGCCCGGGATTCGTCCGCTACTGGGACGAACGCGCAAGGGCTCCATTTCTATGGAATGCTGCGGCAAGAACATTCATTACCTATGATGACCCGCAGTCGATCCGTGCGAAGGCAGACTACGTGCGTGACAATCGCCTGGGCGGCATGATGTTCTGGGAGCTGGGGCAGGACCGGAACGGCGAACTGCTGAATGTCATCGCGACATCCCTTCTTCGAACTGGCATGAACTGATCGACCCGCAGGAGAGTCATGATCTCCCTCATCCTGGTCATGGCATGCGCCATTGCGGCCGGCTGGCTGGCAAACCGCGCCAACGTGCCATATCCGATCATGCTGGTGCTGGCGGGCATCGGGCTCGGATTCGTCCACGACTGGCCGGGTCTGGAAGTCGAGCCGCAACTGGTGCTCGCGATCGTGCTGCCTGCCGTACTGTATCCCGCCGCCATCGAGACCTCGTGGCGCGATTTCCGCAGGAGTCTCCGCCCGATCCTCCTGCTCGCCATCGGCCTGGTGGCAACGACGACACTGGCCGTGGGCATTGCGTTCAAATGGCTCGTGCCACAGGCGCCATGGGCCGTCGCATTCGCGCTTGGCGCCATCGTTTCGCCGCCGGATGCGGTGGCGGCCACCGCAGTGCTGAGGCGATTCCGGCTCCCGCGCCGGATCGTGACGCTCCTGGAAGGCGAGAGCCTGGTGAACGACGCGACGGGCCTCGTGCTCTACCGGTTTGCCGTCGTCGCCGCCCTGACCGGCGTATTTTCCGGCTGGGCGCTGGTCGCTGAATTCGGACTGATCGCGCTCGGCGGGATCGCCCTCGGCGTCATCATGGGGTGGATCACATCGCGGCTGCAGGAGCGCCTGCATGATCCGATGCTCGAACTCGCGATGTCGTTGACGACTCCATTTGCGACCTACTGGATATGCGAATCGCTGCAGCTGTCCGGCGTCCTCGGCGTGGTCGCGGTCGGGCTCTATCGTTCGCGGTGGGGCCACCTGCGCATTTCGGCGCTGGCGCGGCTCAACATCCGCACCTTCTGGCGCGCGGTCGTGTTCGTTGTCAATTGCCTGGTGTTCGTGCTGATCGGCATCCGGTTACCGGAGATCGCCGAGTCTCTCCTGGACCAACAGGCACTGTCCTGGCCGAGGGTCGCTGGCCTGATCGCGCTGCTGAGCCTGGTCGCGATCGGAGTGCGATTTCTCTGGATCTTCACCGCAACCTACGGTGTGCGATGGCTCGTGCCGGCGCTGCAGCGTCGTGATCCCGCCTCCGCGCGCGTATCGACCCTCGTCAGCTGGTGTGGCATGCGCGGCGTCGTTTCCCTGGCTGCCGCGCTCGCGCTGCCTGTCGCGTTACCGACCGGTGAACCGTTTCCACAGCGCGACCTCGTGATCCTTCTCGTCCTGGGCATCGTTTTCGTGACGCTGGTAGGCCAGGGGCTGACCCTGCCGTCCTTGATCCGGACATTGCGCCTCGAGAAAGACACCTCCGGAGAGTCGGAATCCGAAGTCGCACGCGAGGCTATGCGGCGCGCGGCGGTTCATTCCGTGGACAAGCTGGTTGCCGAGCTTGGCTTCCCGGCCCATGAAGCCGTGGTCGTGAAGCGTTTCTTCAACAGCCGATCGCTCCAGAAATCAGGTGGAGTGCTCGAGCTCGACAGCGAGACACGCCTGTGGCTCGGTGCGGCGGCTGCTCAGCGCGACGCCTTGATCAAGCTATGGCAGAAGGGCGAGATCGGCGACGATGTGCTGACCCGCCTGGAACGCGAAATCGATCTCGCCGAAGCGCGTCTCGCAAGGGACGAGTCGCCGGACTGATGTCCCTGCGCCCGAGGGCCAGTTAGAATCAGCGTGAGATACCGTGTGATCAGGGGAGACTCGACCATGCATCATTTTTCGCCTGCTCGGATGGCCGCGCTGTTGCTCGTCCTGTTGGCCGTGATCGCACCCGCGGGCCAGGCCACGGCCATCTGCGACAAGAAGCCGAAGGAATACGGCGCACTCGAATACCGCCTGATCGGCCCCACAGTTGGCGGCCGCATGACGGCCGTCGCGGGCGTGCCGGGCAAACCGCTGGTTTTCTACG
>JBATEA010000090.1:0-6730 GCA_049663745.1 Steroidobacteraceae bacterium
TTCGAGCACCAGGTTCCAGCCGATGAACCAGGCGACCAGTTCGCCGAGCGTCGCATAGGAGTACGAGTAGGCGCTGCCCGAGACCGGCAGCATTGCGGCGAATTCCGCATAGCAGAGACCGGCGAAGCCGCAGGCGATGCCGGCCATCACGAAGGAGAGCACGATCGCAGGGCCGGCATGATTGGCCGCGGCGTTGCCGGTCATCACGAAGATGCCGGCGCCGATCACCGCGCCGATGCCGAGCATCACGAGATGGCGCGCGCTCAAGGCCTTCTTCAGCGTGATTTCACCCGCTACGACCTTTGCGGTTGCCGTGACCGGCTGGGTGCGGAACAGATTCATGCTGGTATTCCCCCTGCAGGACCTGGCGGACTCTAACCCACGCCCGGAGCGATTGCGAGTGCGCCCGGGCGCGTTATTGCCGCAGGTCGTCGCCGAGAAATGGCGCGAAAGACTCGACCAGCGCCGAGAAGATGCGCGGATTGCCAGCGACCAGGTTGCCTCCGTCCGCGTACGGATTACCTGCGAGCGTTCCGATGCGGCCGCCGGCTTCGGTGATCATCAGATTGCCCGCCGCCGTGTCCCAGGGCGCGAGACCGAGTTCCCAGAAGCCGTCCAGGCGTCCCGCCGCAACATAAGCGAGATCGAGCGCCGCGGATCCGGGCCTGCGCACACCGGCGGCGTGCTGCATCACCTGCTCGAGCATCGCGAGGTAGGGCTTCAACCAGCGGATATTGGCGCGATATGGAAAACCCGTGCCGATCAGCGAGCCATCGATCGAGCGTTGCGCCGACACGCGCAGCCTGCGGTTTTCGAGCTGCGCACCCGCACCGCGCGAGGCCGTGAACAGCTCGCTGCGCAGCGGGTCGAAGATCACGCCGGCCTCGGTGCGGCCACGGTGCTGGCAGGCGATCGACACGGCGAATTGCGGGAAGCCGTGCAGGAAGTTGGTCGTGCCGTCCAGCGGGTCGATGATCCAGACGTATTCGTCGCCGCCATGGCGACCGCTTTCCTCGGCGAGGATGCCGTGGTCCGGGTAGGCCTTGTGGATGGTCTCGATCACCAGCTGCTCGGCCGCACGGTCGATTTCGGTGACGAAGTCGTTGCGGCTCTTTTCGCTGACGGTGACCCCGCCGGCGCGATCGAGGTTTCGCACGATCAGTTCACCAGCTCGACGCGCGGCGCCGACGGCGATGGTGACCAGGGGATGCATGAACCGCTCCAGCAGCTGCTTAAAGAACCGCCGCAGTAAGGCTTTCGGCGCCGTCGCGCGGCACCGGTAGAATACCAGCAATCCTCCGTGAGCCGTGATGACTCCTGCCATCCGCATCGTCCTCGTCGACACCAGCCATCCGGGCAACATCGGTGCAGCGGCGCGCGCGATGAAGAACATGGGCCTGGCCTCGCTCGTACTGGTGCGGCCGCAGTCGTATCCGGATCCTGAGGCGACCGCGCGTGCATCCGGCGCCGCCGACCTGCTGGCGCAGGCCCGGGTCCTGCCGTCCATAGACGCCGCGATTGCAGGCTGCGGACTGGTGCTCGGAACGAGCGCGCGGCGACGCAATGCGAACTGGCGAATGCTCGATGCGCGCGCGGCTGCCGCAGAGCTGCTGGCCGCAAGCGATGACCGGCCGGCCGCCATTCTGTTCGGCGGCGAGCGCAATGGACTTTCCAACGACGAACTCGCGCGCTGCCATGCGCTGGTCCAGATACCCGCCGACCCGGCCTACGAATCCCTGAATCTCGCGCATGCCGTGCAGATCGTCTGCTATGAAATCATGATGGCGGCGCGCGGCCCGGCAGCGCGCGATGTCGTTTCGCGGCCGGCCGCCACCGAGGACATGGCGGCCCTGCACCGGCACCTGGAATTCGTGCTCGAGCAGGTGGGATTCATGCATTCGGGCAACGCCGCGCAACTTCGTCCGCGAATCGAGCGCTTCCTCGCGCGCGCCATGCCGGATGACAAGGAAGTGCGGATCCTGCGCGGGTTACTGGCGGCCATCGAGCGGCGCGCCTCGATTCCGGAGGAATGATGGCTGAACCCGACTCAATGCCCATCTACCTCGACTACGCGGCAACTGCGCCTCTCGATCCGCGGGTCGCGGACGCCATCTGCGAATGTCTGCGCGATCCCGCGCTGCAGGGCAATCCTGCGTCGGCGCACGGACCCGGTCGAGCTGCGGCCGCGCGCGTGGAAAAGGCGCGCGAACAGGTCGCTCGCCTGATTGGCGCGCAACCCGAGACGGTCATATTCACTTCCGGCGCGACCGAGAGCGTGAATCTCGCGATTCTCGGTGCTGCTCGCGCGGCCGCCGCCGGCTCGCGGCACATCGTGACGTCGCGTACGGAGCATCGCGCGGGAGTCGATGCCTGCCGCCAGCTCGAGCGCGAGGGATTCAACGTGAGCTGGCTGAAACCGGACGCCGATGGAGTCGTGCTGCCCGCGCAGGTCGCCGGTGCATTGCGGCCGGACACGGCGCTCGTTTCGCTGATGCACGCCAACAACGAGACCGGCGCCGTCAACGACGTGGCCGCGGTGGGGCGGCTTTGCAGCGAACGTGGAGTCGCGTTCCACGTGGATGCCGCGCAGAGTGCGGGCAAGCTGCCGATCGACGTCGAGGAAATGAACGTGGCGCTGCTGAGTCTCTGCGCACACAAGCTCGGTGGCCCGAAGGGCGTCGGCGCGCTTTACCAGCGTCACCGCCCGCGCCCGGTGTTGCAGCCCTTGCAATTCGGTGGCGGGCAGGAGCGCGGCCTGCGTGCGGGATCGCTCGCCACACATCAGCTGGTCGGCTTCGGTCTCGCCTGTGAATTGGCGCTGGCGAATCTCGCCATGGATGCCCCGCGTGTTCGCGCCTTGCGCGAGCGGCTCTGGTCGGGCTTGCAGGCGGCGGCGCCGGTTTCGCGGAACGGCGCACCGGATCCTGCGTTGCCGGGCATCCTCAATGTGCGATTCCCGGGCGTCGAGGGTGAAAGCCTGCTGCTGGCGCTGGACGGCAGGCTTGCCGCTTCGAGCGGGTCGGCCTGCAGCTCGGCAACCGCCGAGCCCTCCTATGTCCTCCGGGCGCTCGGCCTCTCGGACCTGGCGGCCCAGGCCTCGCTGCGGCTGAGCCTGGGGCGCGGGACGACGGGAGGGGAGATCGATCGCGCTGCCCGCCTGCTCGTCGCGGCCGTGCGCCGCCTGCGAGCGGTGCTGCCCGCGGGCGCGGTTGAGCGGATCGCATGAGTGCCGCCCCCACAACCTATTCGTCACTCGTGCGCGAGCTGTTCGAGAGGCTGCCGCATGCGGGTGATCTGGCAACTGGCCCCGGCCTGGTGGTCCACGGAGAGTCGATGGCACTCGACCGCGGCGCCTGGGTGCGTTACGAGGCGCGAATCGTGGGTGGTCGTGTGGCCGATTGCGCATTTCGGGCCTGGGGATGCCCGCATACGCTCGCGGCAGCGGCGCTGGTCGCGACCCGCCTGCAAGGCCAGAGCATTCAGGCGCCGGCGGCGTTCGACGCGCAGAATCTTGCGGCCGAGCTCGACGCGCCGCCGGAAAAATTGGGTCGCTTGCTGGTCGTCGAGGATGCGCGGGCCGGCATGCTGGCTCGCGCGCTTGCGTTACAATCAGCGTGAAGATGGCTATTACCATGACCCAGGCTGCCGCCGACCGCGTTCGCCATTTCATCACCGAGCGTGGCCACGGCGTCGGCCTGCGCCTCGGCGTGCGCAAGACCGGCTGTTCCGGTTTCGCCTATGTCGTGAATTATGCCGATGAAGTGCAGCCCAACGATCGTGTCTTCACGAGCCAGGGTGTCCGGGTGCTGGTGGATGCCGACAGCCTCGCGCTGATCGACGGAACCGAGATCGATTTCGTCCGCCACGGGCTCAACGAGGCCTTTCGATTCCGGAATCCGAACGTGCGCGGCGAGTGTGGCTGCGGCGAAAGCTTCAGCGTCTGATTTTTCCTTTCGCGGCAGGCACTTCCGCGCTTCCGCCGATTGCCCGCCCGGGTCGCGGGGGCTAGAATGCGCGGTCCCAACCAGCCCCAGGCAACGAGGAATCCATGGCGGTCGAGCGCACCTTGTCCATCGTCAAGCCGGACGGCGTGGCACGCAACCTGATCGGCGAGGTTTATCGCCGGTTCGAGCGCGGCGGCCTCGCGATCATCGGCGCCCGGATGCTGCGGTTGAGCCAGGGGCAGGCAGAGGGCTTCTACGCCGTGCATCGCGAGCGGCCGTTCTTCCGCGACCTGTGCGCTTACATGACCTCGGGGCCTGTGATGGTCCAGGTGCTGGAGGGCGATTCCGCCGTCACCCGAAATCGCGAGATCATGGGCGCGACCGATCCAAAAATGGCGGCGCCGGGTACGATCCGCGCCGACCTCGCGACCAGTATCGAGGAGAATGTCGTGCACGGATCCGACAGCGTCGAGAATGCCGCGCGCGAGATCGCCTACTTCTTCGCCGACATCGCGCTCTGTGCGCGTACGCGCTCCGGCAGGTGACAGGATGAGCGGCAAGGCTCCCGGGCGCGTCAACCTGCTGGGACTGAACCGGTCCGAGCTGGAAGCATTCGTCGCGACGCTCGGCGCCAAGCCTTATCGCGCTCGCCAGTTGCTGAAGTGGATCTATCGCCGCGGCGAGTCCGACTTTTCGCGCATGACCGATCTCGCGAAGGATTTCCGCGCGACGCTTGCGGGCGTGGCCGAAGTTCGCGTGCCGGAGATCGTGAGCGGAAAAACATCATCCGACGGCACGCGCAAGTGGCTGCTGCGCATGCCGGGCGCCGCCGGTAACGAGCAGGTCATCGAGACGATATTCATTCCGGAGCCCGGGCGCGGCACGTTGTGCATCTCCAGCCAGATCGGCTGTGCCCTGGATTGCTCCTTTTGCGCGACCGGCCAGCAGGGCTTCAACCGCAACCTGACTGCCGCCGAGATCATCGGCCAGGTCTGGCTCGCGAACCGGGAGCTGGGGCGCGACCCGGACGGCGAGCGCGTGATCACGAACGTCGTGCTGATGGGCATGGGCGAACCGCTCGCCAATTACAAGAACGTGCTGCCGGCGATGCAGCTGATGCTCGACGACCTGGGCTACGACCTGTCGCGCAGGCGAGTCACGCTCTCGACATCCGGGCTGGTGCCGCAGATCTACCGCCTCGCGGAGGAGTGCAATGTAGCGCTTGCAGTGTCGCTGCACGCGCCGAATGACCGCTTGCGCGACGAGCTCGTGCCGATCAATCGCAAGCACCCGATTGCGGAACTGCTGGCTGCCAGCTGGCACTACCTGGAGCGCCAGAACGGCCGCAGCGTCACGTTCGAGTACACGATGCTGGACGGCGTCAACGACCAGCCGGCGCATGCGCGGGAACTGGCGGCACTGCTGCGCGGTCATGATGCAAAGGTAAATCTGATTCCATTCAATACATTCCCGGGCACCAGGTACCGGCGCTCGCCGGCCGCGGCGATCAAGCGCTTCCGCGACTTGCTGGCCGAGGGAGGCGTGATGGCAACTGTTCGCCGAACCCGTGGTGACGACATCGACGCCGCCTGCGGCCAGCTGCGGGGCCAAGTTCTGGACCGGACGCTGGTCAGGCTCGGCAGCAAGCTGGTCCGGCTGGCGGTGCGGGCATGATCGCGCGCATCGCGGCAGTGCTCGCAGCACTGCTGCTGGCCACGGCGGCGCCGGCGCAGACACAGTCGCAGGATGCATCGAAAGACCCGCGGGTCGAGGCGGCGCGCATCAATGCCCGCCTGGCCATGGAATACATCAAGCGCGACCAGCTCTCCGTCGCGCGCGACAAGATCGAGAGGGCGCTCGCGCTCAATTCGCGCGACCTCACCGTCCAGCTTGCTGCCGGGCTCGTCTATGAGCGTCTGCTCGACACCAAGCGCGCCGAAAAACACTTCCGGCTGGCGCTGCGCGCCGACGCGGACAGCCCCGAGGCGCAGAATGCCCTGGGGGCCTTCCTGTGCCGCAACGGGGAATTCGCGAAGGGCGAGGCGATGTTCCTCAAGGCGGCCGGCAATCCGCTGTATCGCACGCCGGAAGTCGCCTACACCAATGCGGGCGTCTGCGCGCACAGCGCCAACGCGCTGGATCGCGCGGAAAAATACCTGCGCCAGGCGCTGACGGTGAAGGCGATTTACCCGGAGACCCTGGTGCAACTGGCCGGCGTGCTCCATGAGCGGGGCAATCACCTCCAGGCGCGGGCATTCATCGAACGATTCCTCGCTGTCGCGCCGGCAACACCCGACGTGCTGCTGCTGGGACACCAGATCGAGATGGCGCTGAATGACCGCAAGGCCGCGGCCGTGTTCAGCGAGCGCCTGCACAAGGAATTTCCGGAGTCCGTGCAGTTGCGCGTACTCGACGACATCGAGCGCCGGAATCCGGGATGAACACGCGAACCAGCGGCCCGAAGCCGGGCGCGCGGTTGCGCGTTGCGCGTGAGGCGAAGGGGCTCACGATCGAGGCCGCGGCTGAACGCCTGCGCCTCAACGCGGCGCTCGTCCTCGCGATGGAGGAAGACCGCCTCGCGCTGCTGGGCGCGCCGGTTTTTGCGCGCGGACACCTGCGCAGCTACGCGGTCCTCCTGGGCCTGCCAGAAGACGAGGTCCTGGCTTCTTTCGGCAGCAGTGAGGTGCCGGAACCCAGCTTGCTGCCGGCGATGGACCTGCGTTCCAAGGTCGGCGATCGCGCGCGCTGGGCATGGCCGATCGCCGCGGTCATCCTGGCCATCGCGG
>JBATEA010000091.1:0-7313 GCA_049663745.1 Steroidobacteraceae bacterium
TCACAAAAGGGGACAGTCCCCTTCGGCGCGCAATTCGGCTATCGTCTCTTCATGGCCATCTGTCACGAACACAACCTGAAGGCGCCGGTGCCGCCAGCCCGGCCGTTTGGCATCCAGGTGCGCCTGAAGCCCGGCGATCCATTTGCGAAACTGGTCGGGGCCGACTGGCAGAAGTCGCATTGGTTTGCGAGCGCCGTGGAACGCGACGCGATACTTGCCGACATGGAGAGCCGGCATCTCTACTCGCGTCGCGGTGACGAACCCTCGATCGTGCTCGAAAAGATCGGGCCCTAGCGCAGGCGGCCCAACATCAGGTAGAAGCTCCGGCTGCCGTGCTCGTCGAGACCGGCAGCCAAGTACACGGGGCCGAGGAAAGTGTCGAATCCGAGGTATGCAGCGCCATTGATCCGCGCGGAGTCGAAGTCGACGTCACTGCGCCGCTCCCAGACATTGCCGGCTTCGAGCGAGACACCCGCGTAGGTCGGCATATTCAGGAAGCCCTCGCCGCCCTTGCCGATGCGCCGGTAGTAGAGCGCCCGCGCGATGCCGAAATGCGGGCCGCTCAGCGCGTCGGCCGGCAGTCCCGACAGGTTGAACAGCCCTCCCAGCGAGTAAAAATCCTGCACCGAATCCTGCGAGCCCGAGACCACGGCGCCGCCGCTCGTCCAGAGCACCCAGGTATTGCGGCCCCAGGAACGCGCCAGCATCCAGTCGAATGAGACCCGGTCCGCATCCACATCGGCACCGAGGCCGCTGCGCGGGCCATTCCATTGCAGGACGAGCGATTCTCCGTGCCGCGGGAAATAGACGTCGTCGAGCCGGTCGAGCGAGAAGCGCGCAAAGACCTCGCCGCGCCGGAAATCGCTGGCTGGAGGAAGGCCCGGGTTCGCCGCATCTCCGACCAGCAGGTTCCGATCACCTTCGCCGCGGATAAGGCCGGCACGCAATTCGCCCCAGCTGCCGAATTCGCGGCCGACATCGAGTCCGCCCTCCTGGTTGCGCACGCGGTAGGTTGCGAGCCGCTCTTCCCCCGACATGAAGTCGAAATTCCGACGTTCGACCAGCAGGTGCGGCGCGACGAACCAGTCCCAGGCATAGCCGACCGGCTGGTAGAACTCGGTCGAGAACCGAGGGCTTGCGCCGACCCGCAGGTCGGTCTGCCACTCGGCGCCGTACCGGTTGACTTCGGTGACTTGCGTGCGGACTCCGGCGTTGAAGCTGTTCGAGCCCTCGAAGTCATCCTGCAGCTCGAGGCCGAAACGCACGTAGTTCGGGCCCCAGCTCTTGCGCCGCGCGGAAACCTCGATGCCCTGCGCCCCCTGGTCGCGGACGATCTTGTAGTCCAGCGATTCGAAGTTTTCGTCGCCGTACAGGTGCGAAATGCGCCGCTGCATGTCGCCGGCATTCAGCGTTTTTCCGACGACCGGGGAAAGCTCCGCCTCGATGCGCTCCTGGTAGCGGCGGGACTTCAGGTCCACGCGCACGAACTGGACCTCTGGCAGCGCCGACTTGCCGCCTGACCGCGCAGCGACGTAGCGCTGCCACTCGGCATCACTGACGCCGAGCGCTGCCAGTTGCGCCGCCTGCCCGCGCGCGGCGGCAACCCCGTGCGCGACCGTCTGCTCGACTGCCGTAAAATCGAGCGACGCCATGGTGCCGAGCGACGGCTCGATCAGCACGTCCCCGTTGACGAGCAGTCCGCGCTGCCGGTCGGTTTCGCGCTGCATCATGATGGTCAGCATCTGGTTCGAGACCGCGAGCGCCGAATTGAGCTCACGGCGACCGACCGGCTGGGATCCGACGTCCACCGCGATGATGATGTCCACGCCCATGGCCCTGGCGACGTCCACCGGCAGGTTCTCGACCAGGCCGCCATCCACCAGCAACCGGTCATTCACTTCGACCGGCGCGAATACGCCGGGCGCAGACATGCTGGCGCGCAGCGCCTCGGTCAGGTCGCCGCCGGCGAGCACCCGGCGATCGCCGGTCTCGAGGTCGGTTGCCACGGCCCGAAAGCGGGTCGGCAACCGATCGAAATCGTCGATGCCCGCGACCGAAATGGTCTCCCGGCGCAGGATCTGGGTCAGCTTCTGGCCCTGGATCAGCCCGCGCGGCACGCGGAACTTGCCCGCCTTGAGGCCTAGCGGCAAACGGACCAGGTACTCGCGATCGTCCAGCTTGCGGCGAAAATTCAGGTCGCTGCGCGCCGGACGGTCGCGGAATGCCGCATTCCAGTCGACTGTGCGCACCAGCGCCTCGATTTCCGCGGACGTCTTGCCAGACGCATAGAGGCCGCCGATTACCGCGCCCATGCTGGTGCCGGCGATCGCGTCCACCGGCACCCGCATTTCGTCGAGGACCTTCAGAACGCCGACATGGGCGAGACCGCGCGCGCCGCCACCCGACAGCACGAGCCCGATGCGCGGGCGCGACGGCGGATCGCCGGCAGGCGCCTGCTGCGCCAATGCCGGAGCGGTGATCAGCAAGCAGAGCGTCAGTGTGATTGAGCGCGGCATCAACAGCAGCGGCGGACGCCTTCCCAGCGCGCCGTCAGATCAGCCCGGAAAAATGCTTCGCGCGACATCGGAATTACCCCGGGATGGTGTGCGTGCAGGTGCGCAAGATACTGCTCGTAGGCCGCGAGGCCCGATGCGCCCGTGAAGATGTCGCGCAGCCGCGCGCCGGATCTCATGATTGCGCGGCCGATCACCCGGGGAAATGGCCCGTCAGGCATTGGCGGCTCCCGCGTATTGCGTGCGCTGGTACGGCGCTTCTGCGGCCGGGGCCAGCGGTTCGCCGCGGTATGCCCGCCAGGCGATCCGCAGCATGTCCAGGATGACGGCCCACAGGACCAGCAGGAAGAAAGCGGTCAGCGCCGCGTCGATGCGCAGGTTGATCATCAGCTTCGCAGCGACCGCCGCCTTGTCCGCCGCCAGCGCACCCGCCGCGAATTTCTCGGCAATGTCCGTCGCCCCGGCGAGGAAGCCGATCTTCGGGTCCAGGCTGAACAATTTCTGCCAGGCGGCAGTTGAGGTCACGACGGCGAGCCACGCGAGCGGCATTCCCGTCACCCAGCAATACCGCGTGCGGCCGGTCTTCAGGAAGATCGCCGTCGCGACCGCGAGTGCAATGCCCGCCAGCATCTGGTTCGCGATACCGAACAGTGGCCAGAGGATGTTGATGCCGCCGTAAGGATCGATGACACCGACGTACAAGAAGTAGCCCCAGCCGGTCACCACGATGGCGCTCGCCAGGATCACCGAGGGATACCACGACGTACGGCCGAGCGGTTCCCAGAACTGCCCGAGCGCGTCCTGAACCATGAAGCGCCCGACCCGGGTGCCGGCATCGAGCGTCGTCAGGATGAACACCGCCTCGAACATGATCGCAAAGTGGTACCAGACCGCGAGCAGCCGGGCTCCGAAAACGCTCGAGAAGATGCTCGCCATGCCGACCGCGAGCGACGGCGCGCCGCCCGTGCGTGCATAGAGTGTCGCCTCGCCCACTTCGTTCGCAAGCGCCTGCATCTGGTCCGTCGTGACCGGGAACCCCCAGGCGCTGAGCGTCGCGACTGCCGCATCAGGCGACCCACCGAGAGCGGCGAGCGGGCTGTTGATCGCGAAATAGACGCCGGGGTCGAGCAGGGTCGCCGCGATCATCGCCATGATCGCGACGAAGGACTCGAGCATCATCGAACCATAGCCGACCAGGCGCACGTCCGCCTCGGTGCGAATCAGCTTCGGCGTCGTACCGCTCGATATCAATGAATGGAAGCCCGAGATGGCGCCGCAGGCGATCGTGATGAACACGAACGGGAATAGCTTGCCTGAGAATATCGGGCCGGTGCCGTCGATGAAGCGGGTCAGCGCGGGCATCTTGAGTTCGGGCTGCATCACGAAGATCGCGATCGCGAGCAGCACGACCGTGCCGAGTTTCAGGAATGTGGAGAGATAGTCGCGCGGCGCGAGCAGCATCCAGACCGGCAGGATTGCCGCGAAGAAGCCGTAGCCCATGACGAACCAGGCGAGTGCCGGCCCCTCATGGTCGAACCAGGTGCGCAGCACCGGGTGATGATCCACCCATCCGCCCCCGACGACGGCCAGCAGCAGCAACGAGATGCCGATCGCCGAGCCCTCGAGCACGCGCCCGGGCCGGATGCCGCGCATGTAGAACCCGACCAGCATCGCGATCGGGATGGTCGCGAACACCGTGGAAGTTGCCCATGGACTGTGCTTCATCGCGTTGACGACCACGAGCGCGAGCACGGCGATCAGGATGATCATGATCGCGAGGGTCCCGAAGAGCGCGGCAAATCCGCCGATGGGCCCGAGCTCGTCGCGCGCCATCTTGCCGAGAGAGCGCCCATTGCGGCGCGTGGACAGGAACAGGATCACCATGTCCTGTACGCAGCCGCCGAGCACTGACCCGATCAGGATCCACAGCGTACCGGGCAGGTAACCGAACTGGGCGGCCAGCGTGGGCCCGATCAGCGGGCCCGGACCGGCGATGGCCGCAAAGTGGTGGCCGAACACGACCCAGCGCGGGGTCGGTACGAAGTCGCGCCCGTTGTCGAGCCGCTCGGCGGGTGTCGCGCGCGTGGCATCCGTGGACAGCACCCGCGCCGTGATCCACGCGGCATAGAAACGGTAGCCGATCGTATACAGGCAGATGGCGGCGGTCAGGATCCAGAGAGCGTTGATCGGCTCTCCGCGGTTGAGTGCGATGCCGGAAACGGCGAAAGCCCCGATGACCGCGAGCGCGATGCCAAAGAGCCTCTGCATGCAATTCCCCCGACAGGCTGGCCGCGACAATCTAGCGCATCCTCGCCGATAATCGCAGCCGTGCCAAAGCCCGCCCCCGTCGCGACTGCAATCCTGCTGTTTTCGCTGCCGCAGGCGGCGCCGGCGCAACCGCTCGACGAGGTGATCGTCACGGCGACGCGCAGCGCGCTCGCCATCATGGACTACGCCGGCAGTGCGACGCGCATCGGGACCGAAGCGATCGGGCTGACCGGGGCGACGCATTCCTCCGAATTGCTGAACCGCGCGCCCGGCACGATGATCCAGCGCGGCAGCGGGCAGGAATCGCTGACGGCGCTGCGCTCGCCCGTGCTGACGGGCGCCGGCGCCTGCGGCGCGGTGCTGGTGCTCGAGGACAGTATCCCGATTCGGCCGGTCGGGTCCTGTAATGTCAACGAGCTCTTCGAGGTCAATATCGAGCAGGCCGCGGCTGTCGAGATCCTCCGCGGGCCTGGCAATTCACTTTACGGCTCGAGCGCCGTGCACGGCATCATCAACGTGATTCCGCCGCTGCCGCAGGAGCTGCCGTCCCTCGGTGTCGCGCTCGAGGCAGGCAGCGACGACTACCGGCGCATCCGGATCACGGCGTCGAAGGAAGTCGATGCCCGTGGATTCGGCATCGCGCTGCACGCGACCGATGATGGCGGCTGGCGCGATTCCTCCGGTTTCAAGGAACAGAAGCTGAATGCGGTCTGGACCCGGCCCGTATCCACGGGCGAGCTGACCCTGCGACTGGCCGCCACCAACCTCGATCAGCAGACCGCGGGATTCATCGTCGGCCCGAACGCCTATCGCGATGCGGCGATTGCGCGTTCAAACCCGAATCCCGAGGCCTATCGAAACGCCCACAGTGGGCGTCTCACCGCAAGTTACCGAGGCGCATCCGGAATTGACCTGCGCGCCTACCTGCGCAGTTCGCGCATGGATTTCCTGCAGCATTTCCTGCTCGGCCAGCCGGTCGAGGACAACGGCCAGGACAGCGTGGGCTTCCTGTTCTCGCTGGCACGCGCGGATATCGCCGGCGGCGATCTGGTGCTCGGCGCGGATGCGGAACTCGCGGCCAGCTCGCTATTGCAGTTCCAGGATGGACCGACGACGGACGGCACGCCGGCGGCGAATGAAATCCGTCCTGCCGGCCGGCACTACGACTATGACGTTGAATCCCGGCTCGTGGCAGCGTATGCGGAATGGCGCCGACCGGTTGCACCGGATTGGTCGATCGAGGCCGGGGTCCGCATCGAACGGATCGCCTATCGCTACGACAACCGGATGATCGACGGCAATGCGGATGAAAATGGCGTGCCCTGCCCGGGCGGCTGCCTGTATTCGCGACCTGCGGACCGCACCGACGATTTCACGAACTTCGCGCCGCAGATCGGAATCGTCTGGCGGCCCATCGAGGGCGTCGCGGCCTGGCTGGCGATCGCCCGCGGCTTCCGCGCCCCCGAAGTGACCGAACTCTATCGCTTGCAGCGTCAGCAATCGGTCGCCGACCTCGACTCGGAGCACGCCGACGAACTGGAGCTCGGCCTGCGCTGGCGTGGCGCAACGGCGGGGCTGGATCTGGCGGCATTCACCATGGACAAGCAGGACGTAATCCTGCGCGATTCCGCCGGATTCAATGTCAGCGGCGGCCGTACACGGCATCGCGGCCTCGAGTACGAATTCGACTGGAACGTCGCGGAGAATTGGTCCATCGCGACCAGCGGCACCCTGGCGCGGCACGAATACCGCTTCACGGCGGCCGTCGATCAGGGCGAGCAGATCACGGCCGGCAATAATGTCGACACGGCGCCGCATGACCTGCATGCGCTGCGCCTGCGGCGCGACGCGCAGGATTTCTCCGCGGAACTCGAGTGGCAGCACGTGGGCCCCTATTGGACCAATGCCGCAAATACCGCGCGCTATGGCGGCCACGACCTCGCGAACTTGCGTCTGTCATGGCAACCGCGGGGGTCCTGGAGTTTCGGGCTGCGACTGACAAATCTGTTCGATGCGGCTTATGCTGACCGCGCCGATTTCGCATTCGGCAGCGACCGTTACTTTCCGGGACGGGGCCGCGCTGCGTTCGTCGAATTGAGTTGGCGGGAGGACTGAGAACATGCAATACGCCGCGATGATCCTCACCACCCTTGTTGGCGCTTCGCTGGCCGTGCAGATCGGCTTGAATGCCACGATGAGCAAGCACATCGGCTCGCCGATGGCGGCAGCGCTGGTCAATTTCGCCGTCGGAACGCTGGTGCTGTTCCCGATCGTCCTGTTCAGTCGCGGATCCCTGCCAGTGCTCGCGCAGGCAGGCGGCGCTCCCTGGTGGGCCTGGGCCGGAGGCCTCCTGGGCGCCTGTTTCATTTCAGCCTCGACAGCCTTCGGACCGCTGATCGGCGGCGCGACGTTTCTCGCGTTACTGGTTGCCGGACAAATGATCGCGGCGCTTGCGATCGATCACTACGGTGTCCTGGGATTTCCAGTCCGGAACCTGGACGGCTGGCGCATCGCAGGCGCGTTGCTCGTGGT
>JBATEA010000092.1:0-3207 GCA_049663745.1 Steroidobacteraceae bacterium
ACCGAGCTGCCGGCGGCGATGTCGCTGCGCACGCTGTACGGCGGCGTGATGCTGGATGTCGCCTGGTCGCTGTTCGAAATCCGGATGCTGCGCGACCCGACCTCCGATCCGAATGCGGTCTGGACGGACATAACGAGCAGGTACCTGCGCATCAAGCCGCACCCCGAAGTGCCCTGGTGGGCGGTGCGCGTGCAGCTCGTCAGCCGGCCGGGTTATATGGTGAATTACGGCCTGGGCGCCGTGCTCACGGCGGAAATCCGCAAGCGCACCGCGGCGGCCATCGGCCCCTTCGATGCCGGCAACCCGAAGTGGTATGGCTGGAGCAGCGAAAACCTGCTGGTCTTCGGCTCCGAACGCAGTACGAAGGACCTGATGCAGGCGCTGCTCGGCCGGCCGCCATCCCCGCAAGCGCTGCTGGCGCAAATCCGCCGGATAAAAGGACATAAAGGGGACGCACCCCTTTAAAGGGTTGCGTCCCCTTTCTCTCTATTCCTAATTGAGGATGATTCTCGGACGCGTTCCGCGTCGATTGAAATAAATCCCGGGAACGTCTCACGAGCGATATTGTCCTTGATTCGGGAGATGACCTGTTGCGGCCAACAATCCTCGCGGCGTTCTTGCTGTCACTGTCGCTGATCGCAGACAGCGGTACGGCTGCGACCGATCCGGTCACGCCCGACTGGGCGCTCCTGAAGAGCTATTCCGGCAAGGTCGTGCTGGTCGATTTCTGGGCGTCCTGGTGTGGGCCCTGCCTGCGCTCCTTTCCATGGATGAATGATTTGCAACAGCATTACGGTGGAGAAGGCCTCGTCATCGTCGCCGTCAATCTCGACCAGGACCGCGCGCTCGCTGACGCATTCCTGAAGAAACTTCCACCCAATTTCCGCATCGAATTCGATCCGGCCGGCAGCATCGCGCGGCAATTCGGCGTGCAGGCCATGCCATCGAGTTTCCTGATCGACCGGCACGGCCGCGTGCGCGTGCGTCATGCCGGCTTTCGCGACGCGCAGCGTGCCGAACGCGAGCAACAGATCGATCAACTGCTGAAGGAATCGCCGTGAACCAACTGCGTCAGTGCCTCCTGATCCTGATTGCGCTCGGCGGTGCGGCACTCGGCGGCTGCGCGACCGTCGAACCCTGGGAACGCGACCTGCACGCACGCGAAGACATGCGGCCGAACGAGCGCGACGCGGCGGTCGATGACCACATCTATTTCAGCAAGGAGGCATCGAGCGGCGGACGCGGCTTTGCCGGGGGTGGCTGCGGATGCAACTGAAAAAGCCGATCGGCGCCACGCTCGCGACCGCCACCTGCGGCCTGCTCGGAGCGCTGCCGGCAGCCCCGGTCGCCGCCCAGGAAGCGCCGGGATGGGAAGTGGACACGTCGCTCCTTTATTACGGTGAGGACGTGGGCCGCGTCAGCGATGGAAGCCTGATGACCTCCATCCGCCGGGTACTCGACGAGGACCGCAGCTACAGCCTTCATCTCACGGTGGACGCACTGACCGGCTCGACGCCGAACGGCGCCGTGCCGGCGAACAGCGTGCAGACTTTTACCGCGCCTTCGGGCGGCCAGGACTACAGCATCGCCCCGGGCAAGCCGCCGCTCGACCCCAACTTCAAGGATGCGCGCGTCGCCCTGTCCGGAAACTGGCAGCAGGCGCTCGGTGAATCCATGCGCTGGAATGTCGGCTTCAGCAGCTCGGACGAATTGGACTACCTGCATCTCGGGCTCGACACGCGACTCGAACGCGATTTCAATCGCCGCAACACCACGATCTTCGTCGGCGCCGCCTACGGCCGGGACGAGGTCAGCCCGATCGGCGGCGCGCCCATCGGGTTCTCGCCGATGCTCCCCAGCGTCGGTGGAGGCGAGGATGAAGAGGGCAATGACGAGGGCGAGGGCGGCGGCGAGACCAAGGACGTGATCGACGCGCTGGTCGGCGTGACCCAAGTGCTGAGCCGCCGCTCGCTGCTGGAACTCGCATTCTCCTACGGCAAGAGCGATGGCTACCTGACCGATCCGTACAAGATCCTGGCGGTCGTCGATCCGGTCACCGGTGCGCCGGTGCCGGGCCCGGTGGGCAGCGGCCTCAACCTGTATCTACACGAGCAGCGCCCGGACAGCCGCACCAAGCAGAGCGTGTTCCTGGAATGGCGCCATGCCTTCGATCGCGATTCGATGGCGCTGAATTACCGCGTGATGGACGACGACTGGGGCGTGACCTCGCAAACGGCGGAACTGCGCTACCGCTGGAATATCTCGGACAATAATTACCTCGAGCCGCATATCCGCTATTACCAGCAGAGCGCCGCGGACTTCTATCAAACGGTACTGTTCGCCGGCGCGCCGCTGCCGCCATTCGCTTCGGCGGACTACCGCCTCGCGGATAACCAGACCTATACCGCCGGCTTCAAGTTCGGCCATCGAACCGAGCACGGTGAGTACTCGCTGCGCCTGGAGTACTACCGCCAGACCGCGGACCCCTCGCCGGGCTCGGCCGTCGGCGACCTGGTGAACTACGACCTCGTGCCGCCATTGAATGCGGTGATCGCGCAATTTGGCTACAAATTTAGCTTCTGATTACCATGACGAGCGCGGCCTGTGGCGCTTCGAGTTCGACTCGATGGCGAGCCCCTGCGTCGTGCTCTGCGAAACGGAGGACACCGACTTCGCAGGCCGCCTCGCCGCGTTCGCGCGCGCCGAAGCGACTCGCATCGACCGGAAGTTCAGCCGTTACCGCACCGACAGCGTCATCCACGCGCTGCATTCGAATCGCGGCAAGCCATTTCGCGTGGATGACGAAACCGCGCGCCTGCTGGATTTCGGCGCGGCGCTCTGGCGCCTGAGCGATGGCCGCTTCGACCTGACCTCCGGCGTGCTGCGCGAGGCCTGGCGCTTCGACGAGGGGCGCTGCGACGCCGATCCCGCGCGGATACCGGAACTGCTGGACCGCATCGGCTGGCAGCGCGTGACCTGGCAGCCGCCATACATCACGCTGCCGGAGGGCATGGAAATCGACCTCGGCGGCATCGGCAAGGAATACGCCGTCGATCGCGTTGCCGACTGGGCGACGAGCCAGTCGGAATATCCGGTGCTCGTGAACTTCGGTGGCGACCTGCGCTGCACGGGTGCGGCGCCCCGGAGCGGCACCTGGATGGTGGGCATCGAATCCATCGAAAAGGCCGGCCAGGCCACGCGCCGTAT
>JBATEA010000093.1:0-1915 GCA_049663745.1 Steroidobacteraceae bacterium
AGTTCGGGTTGTGCATCGAGTTCCGCGTCGGTGATCCAGACGGTCTCCGTGTCCACGCCGCGCGCGATCAGCTCATTCGTGCCGCTCTCGATCTTCGACGCGTCGAGTAGCGTCATGTCGATGTCGAAATCGAGCCGCGCCTTGTCGGGGGCGATGTTGCCGCCGGTCACCGGCGCGATGACCACGCAGGACATTACGTGCAGCGCCGTGTGCAAGCGCATCAGCGCATAGCGGCGCGGCCAGTCGAGTTCGAGCGCGAGCTGCTCGCCGACGTCCGGCAGCGCCGCACCCGCGGCAAGCACATGGCGCACGGTGTCGAAAGTCTCACCCTTGCGCGTATCCACGATCGCGATGCGCTCGCCGTTCTCCCGCACCAGGAAGCCGGTGTCGCCCGGCTGACCGCCGCCCAGCGGATAGAAAATCGTGCGATCGAGCTCGAGGTAACCATCCCGGGCCGCGACCACGCGGGCCACGGCGGCTTTCAGATAGGCGTCATCGCGGAAAAGCAGTTCGGTTGCCATAAAATCCCGCGCCGGGAAAAGGTGAAAAGGGGACGCACCCCTTTAAAGGGTTGCGTCCCCTTTAAAGCGTCGCCTTTTACGGTTGGCGCGGCAAGCCTCAGGGATCAGGGACGAAGCCTGCCGGGAACGGATCCGGCACGTTCCGGGCGTAATGCCGGGGCGGAATGACGCCCTGGGCGATCAGATTCCGGCGCGAGTCATAGAAAATCCGGATGACGCACTCGGGCTCGTCGGTCGCGCGCTCGAATTCCGTGTAGGTGACGCGCGAATCCATGCGTTCGCCATGGCCGGTGCCCAGTTTGCCGGGCAGCTGGCCGGCTTTGGCAGCGTCGGCCCGCGATTCGGCCGCGGGAGCGGGGGCATCGGACCGCACGCCCGAATCCTGCGGCCCGGCCTCGGCCGCCGCGACCGATTCCTGCTGACGCAGCAGCGCGTAAGGCACGCGCTCGCGGAACACGGCGACGCCGATGACCCCCACGTTGTCGGGGCGCCCGGTGCGGGCCGCATAAGAGTCCGGCAGGGACGTGAAATAGAAGGCGGCGACCTCGTCCAGGCTCTTGCGCCAACCCTCGATTTCGACCTGGCCGAAGGCATCCAGCACGTAGCCGGTCTGGCTCGCGGCGGCGGTCTCGCCGCTGATCACATTGACCCCATCCACGGAGGTGACCGTCAGCACCCGGCCAGCCTGCGGGTTGCGGATGCGAACCTCGTAGCGATGGCCCGGCTCGCCGGCGACATAGCGCTCGCCCGCATGCCAATAGACGAGCAGCAAGCGACCCGCCGAGCGGTCGTAAATCTCGACGTCCACCGGCTGGCCGGCGAGGGCGACGAGGGGGCAAAGGAGGGCCAGCAGGGCAGCGGAGCGGCAGTAGAAACGCTTCATTTGGGCACTCCATCGACAAGGGTTCCTGGAGTCTCTAACGCCGACACCCCGGGGCCCGGGTTTGTATATACAATCTGTCATGCGGCTATTTTTCGATCCGGCAGGCAGGTCACCATGAAGGAAGGATTGTTCTCGAGGCTCACCGGAATTCCGCCGACCGTACATCCGAAACCCGCACCCGAAGCGCCCGCCCCGGTGCCGGTTCCACCCGCCCCGGCGGTCGAAGAAATCGTCCGCGACATCGTCCGCGAGGGACTGCCCGCGACACCCCGGAAGGCAGCGGTTTCGCTGCGCCTGGACGCCGATGTTCTCGACTGGTTCAAGGCCCAGGGATCGGGTTACCAGACCCGCATCAATGCCGTGCTGCGCGCCTACATGGAGGCGGCAAAACAGGCCTAGCTGGCGCCGGCCGGGGCGAAAAGCCGTGCTCATCGAGCGCTGAAGCGGGCTTTGAATCATTTTCATCCGCTTGCGAACTGATCGGATGCTTATATCCATCCGAAAAAGGCCA
>JBATEA010000094.1:0-8900 GCA_049663745.1 Steroidobacteraceae bacterium
GCGCAGCGGCGATTACGAATGCAAGGTCCTCGATCGCCCGGGCACGCAGCAGGACTTCCCAATGCGCGCGGCCGGTCGGAGCGGTGAACGCAGACGGCACGCTGAAGATTTCTGCTCCCTCGGAGACCAGGCGGCGATACAACTCCGGGAAGCGCATATCGTAGCAGACGCTCAAGCCAACCCGGCCCGCCGGCGTGTCAACCGTGACGGCCTGCGCGCCGGGAATCGCGTTCGCCGATTCGCGGTAGGCTTCGCGCCCGCTCGGCAGGTCGACGTCGAACAGGTGGATCTTGTCGTATCGCGCTGCGCGCCTGCCGTTGGCGTCGTAGACGACGCAGGCATTCGCCGGACGCGACTCGCCGGGCACGGCGATCGGCTGCGTGCCCGCGACGATCCAGAGGCCGAGTTCGCGCGCCGCGGCCGCGATGGTCTTCTGCACGATGCCGTCGCCGTCGGCCTCGACGATCGCGCGGCGCTCCGCCTCGGTGCGCCCCATGAAGGAGAAATTCTCGGGCAGCACCGCCAGGCAGGCACCGCCTTCGCGGGCCTGTTCCAGCAGCCGCCGTGCCGTTTCGAGATTCCTGGCGACATTGGCGGCCGAGGTCATCTGCACCGCCGCAACGATCGTTTGGCTCATTGCTGCGGCGCGCTCCCCGGATCGCCTTCGCGTGCAGGCGCCGCGTTCGTCAACTGCGTGTCCTTCAACTCCTGGGCATCGATGCGTTTCACCTGTGGATCGTCCCAACTGCCCGTGATGCGATAGTAACCCCGCGTGGCGCCCTTCAGCGGCTCCTTGAAGATCCGCGAGAATAGCAGCAGAGCGGCGCCGACCGCCGGACCGCCGGCCAGCGCGCCCGCGACGCCCAGCGAGGCGCCGAGCTGCCCCGTGACCACGGCGGTCTGGTCATAGGTCCGCTTGCGCAGACTGGTGTGCCCGGCCAGGCCGATTTCCGCGGCCGAACCACGCAACGTCAGGTTATCCGTATAGGCCTCTCCATCGGTCAGCTGGAACGTGCCGCGCAGCGTGTCGAAAGACAGGCCCTCGCCGGTCAGGTCGCCGAAATCGAGCGCCAGCCGGCGCGGCAGGTGCGCGATGCTCATCAGTCCGAGGACGCGTCCCGCGCCCGGCTCGACCGATGTCAGGCGGCCATCCTCTGCGGCGATCGCGAGCCTGCCGGAGAGCCGCTCGATGGCACTCGATTCGGGCGGGCCCGGCCAGCTCAGGTCTGCGGTCACACGGCCGTGATGTCCGGCCACCAGCGAACCGAGCTGCATCGCATTCATGAACGCGAGCACGTTCTTGGTCTCGACTTCGAACTCGAGCCGGCATTCGGCGCCCGATTCGCGAACGAGCCAGCTGCCGCGACCTTTGGCTTCGAACGCCGCATGGGTCATCGTGAACTGGTTCAGGGTCATGCCGGTCGTGCCGCGCGCGAGCTCTGCCTGCAGATGGCCGTACTGGCGGCCTTCGAACTGGAGATCGCGTATGTCCACGTGCATCGGCGGCAGCCGGCGCGGATCGGATTCGCCATCGCCGCTGCGGACGGAAGTGCCGAATACCAGGCGATCGAGATCGAGCACCATCGGTACTTCGCCCGGGAAGGTGAACGGGACGACGAGGTGGCCGCTCGCCGCTTCCGAATTCACGTCGATCTCCCAGGCGCGATTGCCGGGCCGCAGGCGTCCGCTCGCGCCGGCAAACTCGTAGCCGAGCACTTCGAGGCGCCGGATCGCGAGATCCGCGCCAGCAAGCCAGTCGCTCAACGGGCGTCCGCGCGGCTGGTCCCATTTCAGGTTGACCATGTCCGTGATGCTCGCCGAATCCAGCCGGCCGGTCAGCCACAGGCCGGCGGCCTGCGGCAGCGCCCCCGGCGGGCCGGCGCCGAATGAGACGATGCCGCGCTCGATCGGCGGATCCTCGGCCTTGCTGCGCCATTGCAGCAGCGCAAACACGTCGCGTCCGAATTGCGCCTGGATCCGTGGTCCACGGTCGCCACCGAATGTCGCGCTGATCGTCAACGGGCGCGCGACGTCGGCAGTCTTTGCGAATGGCTCGGGAAGCCTGGAGACCAGGCCGCGCAGGTCGCTGCTGAGACGTATCGTCCCGTGTGACGGCACCTCCCGGTCCGCGCTGCGCTCCACAGTCAGGAACCCGCGCCAGTTCGTGCTGCCCGCGATGCCCGCATTGACGGGCAGGCGCGCGACCGGCCGCAGCGGCCCCGCGGCGACGGTTCCCTGTGCGTTCACCTGGGTGCTGAGATCGCCGCTCTTCTGCGTCATCGTCTTGATCGAGACCTGCAGCGGCCCTCCCAGCAGCTGCCCGGTCAATGCCGGCGCTTCGATCTCGCGATTGCGGACCCAGAGGTCGCCCTTCACGTCGCTGGCTTCGATCGGCTGCAGGCGGTGCTGCAGCTTGATGCCGTTGAGCGTGGTCATCACCGTGATGATGCGCTTGTCGAAATCCTTGATCGGCAGGTACATCGCGAGCTCGCCGGTCACCGGCCCCGAACCCGCCAGGTCGGCGAAGCCGGATCCCAGCGACGGTGCCAGCGGACTGTCCTGGAGCAGGCGAATCGCGCGGCCCGCATCGCCGCGCGCGCTGGCGCGCACGGCGATGATGGATTCCCGGTAATCGGGGCTATTGGCCTCGGCCTGCGTGATTGCGATACCGGCCAGCGTTCCCCTGGTCGCAACGACGCGCATGGCGGGTCCCTCGAAGGCAAGCTCCGCGTCGATGCCGCGGATCTCCGGCCAGCCCGGAGCATAGAAAAACGTCAGGTTCCTGACGCGTGCATCCGCATGAAACCTGCCCTGTCCCTCGCGATAGGGAAAGCCGAGCGTCGGCCCGGTCTGCGTCACGGTGCCATCGACGATGCGGCCCGCCCGAAACGCAGCATCGAGCCAGGCCAGCGATTTCGGCTTCAGGCGCTCGATCGGAAAATAGCGCCAGGCCTGCGTCGCGTCGAAATCCGTAACCTTCGCGGTCAGGTCCATCAGCGGCAGTTCACCGGGACGGAAAGCCATGCGCAACTTGCCGCTCACGAGTCCGTGACCCGTGTCGATGAAAGCTTCGTCCACCCACAGCCGCGCACCATCGCCAAAGCGGGCCCATTCGATGCGCCCGTCGACCTTGCGCAGCTCGGCGATGGCGCGCCATTGCAGCGGCCAGGTCACCTTCGCGTTACGCGTCGCGAGACGCGCGACGCCGCCGGCGCCACGCGCTTCGATCGAGCCGTCGAGGCCCTGCAGCCCGGGTGCCTTGTCGAACGCCTCGAATCCGAGGCCGGTAAACCGCACCCGGCCGTTGATGTCCGGCAGCAGGCCCGTGCCGAGCCCCGCGACGGCCACGTCAAGGCCGAACAGTTCGCCGCGCGGCGCCAGCGTTTCCAGTCTTTTGCGCAGCGGTCCCTCGGGCAGCAGCGACGCGAGCGCTGCAAGATTCTCGATCCGCAGGTAGTCCGCGCGGGCGACAACTGCGGCGATCCGTCCGTCCCTCCGTTTCAGCGTCGCCGCAACATTGGTCGGCCGCCAGGCCGCGCCTTCGCGCGAGAACTCGAGTCCGGAGCCCTCGACGGATATTTCGTCGCCGGTAAACTGCAGGCGCAGATCGCCGGCCACCCGCGTGAATTCGGCCCCGTCGTCAGGCAGCTTCAGATTGCCGAGATCCGGCCGCAGTCGCAGGCTCGTGAGACTTCGCCCCACGCCGCGCACGGTCGCGATCACGGAACCATGGCCCGCGGCGGGAACGACAAAACTGTCCGGCAGCAGCGCCGCCCATTGCTCGAAATCCAGGCCACGCGCATCGACCCGCGTGCGCCATTCGACGGTGTCGGGTTCATCGAGATCACCGTCCAGGTCGGCTTCCACTTCCATCGCCGAGCCGAGGTGCTCGGGCAGTTCGACCTGTCCGCGCAGGCGTACATGCTTGCCCTTTCGTTCCATCTCGAGAAACGCACCGGTCAGCTCGAAATGACCCTGACGGGCGCGCAGGTCGAGCACGTCGAGGGTCGCGTCGTGCACGGCGAACAGGCCGCGCGGCAGACGCGAGAGCGTCATCGGTTCGCGTTCGACGCCCGGTTTCGGCTCAATCGCGCCCTGGCCGACCAGTTCGACGCTGCCGTCCGTATGGATCACGAAATGCAAACGCGGCCGCACCAGCACGAGCCGCCCGACCTCGATCCGCCGGTACCACAACGAACGGCCGATCGCGAGGCTCACGCGGCCCGATTCGGCGCTGACCAGCGGTTCGTCGCCGCTGGGCGGCAGCACGCGTGCGCCATTGAAGAAGATCTCCGGGCCGTAGCGGCCGAAGCGCGCATTCAGCGAATCGAACTCGAGCCGGAGGCCAGTCGCCGCGCGCACCTGGTCAGCGATCTGCTGCTGGTAACCGGGCAGCAACTCGATCGCGAGACGGAATGCGCCGAATCCGAGCGCCGCGAGCAGCGCAAGCGCCGCCACAGCGCCCGCCACCCAGCGCCATAGCCGACTGAGTCCTTTGCCCGTCCCCTTCATGCTGCTCCGGCCCGCTCCTTTCCTATACCAGCACGACGTCAAACTGTTCCTGCGAATACAGCGCCTCGGCCTGCAGCCTGATCGGCTTGCCGACTGCAATCTCGAGCTCGGCCAGCGCCGCCGATTCCTCGTCGAGCAGCAACTCGACGACGTCCTGGTGCGCCAGTACGTGCAACTCCTGGAAATCGAACTGCCGTGCCTGCCGCAGCACCTCGCGGAAGGCCTGGTAGGCGACCGTCTCGGCCGTCTTCACGAACCCGCGGGAGTTGCAACTTGGACAAGGCCTGCACAGCTGGTGTTCCAGGCTCTCGCGCGTGCGCTTGCGGGTCATTTCGACGAGACCCAGCGCCGAGACCGCCGACAGGTGGGTGCGGGCATGGTCCCCCGCCAGCGCGCGCTCCAGTGCCTGCAGCACCAGGCGGCGGTGTTCGTGATCGCGCATGTCGATGAAGTCGACGATGATGATGCCGCCGATATTGCGCAGCCTGAGCTGGCGCGCAATCCCGACGGCCGCCTCCAGGTTCGTGCGATAGATCGTGTCCTCGAGACTGCGATGGCCGACGAAGGCGCCGGTATTGACATCGACGGTCGTCAGGGCCTCGGTCTGGTCGAACATCAGATAGCCGCCCGACTTCAGCGGCACCTTGCGGTCGAGTGCGCGCTCGATTTCGTCATCCACGCCATACAGGTCGAATATCGGCCGCTTGCCGTCGTAAAGCTCGATGCGCGCGGCGAGCGCCGGCATGAATGTCCTGGCGAAGGCGCTCATCTGCTCATGTGCGGCGGGTGTATCGACCAATACGCGGTCAACCTGCTCGCCCAGCAGGTCGCGCAGGACACGCAGCGGCAATGCGAGGTCCTCATGCACGATCGCCTCCGCTGCGGCCCGTTCGCTGCGCTCGCGCACGACCTCCCAGAGCCGCTCGAGGAACAGCATGTCGGCGCGCAAAGCCTCGGATCCGGCGCCCTCCGCGACGGTGCGCACTATCCATCCGCCGCGGCCGCCGCTGAATGCCTGCACTGCTTCGCGCAAGCGCAGGCGCTCGGCCTCGTCCTCGATCCGCGCCGAAACGCCGACGCCCCGGCCCTGCGGCATGAACACGAGGAATCGCGATGGCAGCGACACGTAGGTCGTCAGCCGCGCGCCTTTCGTGCCAAGCGGATCCTTCAGCACCTGAACCAGGATCGCATCGCCTTCGTTGACGAGTTCGCGGATGCTTTCCATGGCCGGCGCCTCGACCGCCGCATCGACGCCCGGCGGCGGCACGATATCCGAGGCGTGCAGGAATGCCGCGCGATCGAGCCCGATCTCGACGAATGCTGCCTGCATGCCCGGCAACACGCGCGACGCACGACCCTTGTAGATGTTTCCGGCCAGGCCACGCCGGTTGGAGCGCTCGATGAAGAGCTCCTGGACGACGCCCTGCTCGACGACGGCCGCGCGGCTTTCACGCGGCGTCACGTTGACGAGGATCTCGACGCTCATGCGTGACTCCGCCAGCGACGGACGCCTGCGGCATCGAGGAGCGCCGCGGTCTCGAACAGCGGCAGGCCCATCACGCCGGTGTAGCTGCCCTCGAGCCGCGCGATGAATACCGCGGCAAAGCCCTGGATCGCGTAGGCGCCGGCCCGGTCGACGGGTTCGCCGCTCGCCCAGTAGCGGCGACATTCGGCGGGGGAGATCGCGCGGAATGTCACGCGCGTCTCGCTGATTGCCGTTTCAACGCGGCCATCGCTCGCGAGCGCCACCGCCGTCAGCACATCGTGGGTCCTGCCGGACAAAGCGGCGAGCATCCGCACCGCATCCTCCTGATCCAGCGGCTTCAGAAAGATTGCGTCGCCGATCGCGACGGTCGTGTCCGCTCCGAGTACCGGCAGGCCACCCGGTTTCGCCGCGGCCGCCGCAGCCTTCCGGCGCGCGAGACGCAGCACGTAATCGCGCGGCGATTCGCCGGGGAGGCGCGACTCGTCGAGATCCAGTGGTCGGACATCGTGCGCGACGCCGATCTGCCGGAGCAGCTGGCTCCGTCGCGGCGATGCGGATGCGAGTTGAATGCGGTCGTAAGGCATTGAGTAAGCCGGAGAATTTATCAGCATACCCCCTTTAGCCGCGGTGGTAGGGGTGTCCCTTCAGCAGGCTCTGCGCGCGGTATAGCTGCTCGGCCACCATGATCCGGGCGAGGCCGTGCGGCCAGGTCAAAGGCGACAATGACCAGCGGAAATCGGCGCGCTTCAGCACGTCGGGCGCAACTCCGTCCGGACCCCCGATCACGAATGCGAGGTCGCGTGCGTCCACACGACGCGCCTCGAGCCAGCGCGCGAGCTCGGGGGTCGTCATCGCGCGGCCCGCCACGTCGAGCGCCACGACGTAGTCGCGCGCGCCGATGACTTCGAGCATCCGCTGCCCTTCGGCCGCGACCGCGCGCGCGATATCGGCGCCACCGGCGCGCCGCGGCGTGGGGATCTCGATCAGTTCGTAGCGATAGCCGGAAAGGCGTTTCGCGTATTCGGCGTGTCCCTCATTGACCCATCCGGGAAGCCGGGTGCCGGCCGAGACCAGCCGGATACGCATCGGCGGTGCTCAGGCAAGGCTCGGCGCGCGCAGCGCGGGACGCAGGTCCCACAACTTCTCGAGCCCGTAGAATTCACGGATGCGCGGCAGCATCACGTGCACGATCAGGTCCTGCAGGTCGACCAGCACCCATTCGCCTTCGCGCTCGCCCTCGACGCCATAGGGCCTGTGCCCGGCCTGCTGGCAACGTTCGACCAGGCGGCCGGCAATCGACTTGACGTGGCGATCGGAGGTCCCGGTCGCGACGATCATGGTGTCGGTCACGTCGGTCAGCTTGCGGACGTCGAGGACCTTGACGTTGACGGCCTTCATGTCCTCGAGGGCGGCGATGGCGATGTCGGTCAGCGCGCCAGGTGCTTTCCTGGTCTTCTTCGTCGGGGCGGTCACGGAAGTGCGGCGTTTCGTACTCGTTCGCTTGGCGGTCATTCCTCTGTTTCACCTGTCCGGGCGTAGCTGCCCCTGGCGATGATGATCCTACGCACGGCGTCCGGCATCAAGTAGCGCGGATCGCGGCCCGCGGCCACGACATCGCGCACCGCGCTCGAGGACACGTCGAGCTGGGTGCCCATGTTGACGTGTACGAGCCCCGCCGGGGCCCCGGACAGCCGCTGCGGATCCTCGCAGCCGCGGTCACGCAACAACGCCGCCGCAAGGCCGCCGCGCGGCGGCTGCGCACCGGGGCGAACCGCCACGACGATGTGCGCGAGCCCGATGAGCTCGGGAGCGCGGTGCCAGCCGTCCAGGCCCGCGAAAGCGTCCATTCCCATGATCAACACGATCGGTTGAGCGCCGCGCGCGGCGCGCATTTCCTCGAGCGTCAGCACGGTGTAGGACGGCCCGCCGCGGCGCAATTCGCGATCGTCCACGAGAAATCGTGCGTCGCCCTCGACCGCCGCGCGAAGCATCGCTAGCCGGGTCGCGCCATCCGCGAGCGGCGCTGCGCGGTGCGGCGGGTCGCCCGCGGGCACGAATGCGATCGCCTCGAGGTCCAGCAATTCGAACAGCTCGTGCGCCGTGCGCAGGTGCCCGTAGTGAACCGGGTCGAACATCCCGCCGAACACGCCGAATGGCCGCATCGGTCCTCAGGCGGCCGGTGCCTGGGGCAGCCGGACGCCGGCGATCGCCGCGACCAGGGCCGTCAGCCCGGTCCACGGATCACCCGTGCCCAGTCCCTTGATCTGGCGATCGACGCGTCCCGCATCGATGAACAGCGGCCCGAGCGGCTGGCCCGCCATCCGGCTCGCGGCGCGCGCCAGGAGCGCCGCGCGGTGCTCGGCCTGGCGTCCGTAACCCGCGCCGGCGCCCGGATTCGCACGTGTCTCGGCGAGCGCGCGCAGTTCCCGACACAGCGCCCACAGCACCAGGGGAGGTTCCGTTCCCTCGCCGTGCAGGCCCTCGAGGATGCGCAAGCTCCTCTCGGCGTCGCCTTCGAGCGCCGCTTCGCCCAGATGGTAAACGTCATAGCGTGCGCTGTTTGCGACCGCGGCCAGCACGTCGTCCGCGCTGACCGTTCCGCCCGCATGCAGCAACGCGAGCTTTTCGATTTCCTGGTGTGCGGCCAGCAGATTGCCCTCGACCCGCTCGGCGAGAAGCTGCGCGCCCTCCAGATCGATCGCAAGTCCGGTCCGGCCAGCGCGCGCGACGATCCATTGCGGCAGCCGGCCGATTTCCACCGGCCACGACTGCACGATCACGCCGTTCTTCTCAAAGGCCTTGAACCAGGCGCTGCCGTATGTGTCGCGTTCCGGGCGCCCGGTCACGACCAGCAGGAGTGTGTCGGGAGCGGGATCGGTGGCTAGCCGTGCGAGCACCGCAC
>JBATEA010000095.1:0-1550 GCA_049663745.1 Steroidobacteraceae bacterium
CAGTTCCGCAGTTCGGCAGCGAGCAAACTGCGGAACTGCGACCCGGCACCAAATTGCGATTATTTGCGCAGGGCCTTGCGCTGCAGCTTGCCGGTCGGCGTCTTCGGCAGCGCCTCGAGGAACTCGACCAGGCGCGGGTACTTGTAAGGCGCGATGCGCTGCTTGACGAAGTCCTGCAGCTCGCGCGCGAGCGCCGCATCCGCCGCCCTGCCCGGCTGCGGCACGACATAGGCTTTCACGACCGTGCCGCGCTCGGCGTCCGGCGCGCCGACGACCGCGCATTCGCGCACCGCCGGATGGGCGAGCAGCGCCCATTCGACCTCGAGCCCGGCGATGTTGTAGCCGGAAGAGACAATCATGTCGTCGGCGCGGGAGACAAACCAGAAATACCCGTCCTCGTCCATGCGGTACAGGTCGCCCGTCAGGTTCCATCCGGACTGCACGTAATCGCGCTGGCGCTCGTCATCGAGATATCGGCATCCGGTCGGGCCCGTGACCGCGAGCCGGCCGGTGCTGCCGGGCGGCAAAGGTTCGCCGTCGTCGTTCAGTACACAGGCCTTGTAGCCCGGCAACGGTTTTCCCGTCGCGCCCGGACGAATCTCGTCGCCGCTCGCCGAGATGAAAATGTGGATCATCTCGGTTGCGCCGATCCCGTCGATGATGCGGATACCCGTACGTTCCTTCCAGGCGTCCGAGACGGACTTCGGCAGGAATTCGCCGGCCGACACACACTGCCGCAGCGAGCGGATATCGCGCCCCTCGAGTTCGGCCATCAGCGCGCGGTAGGCGAAAGGAGCCGTGAAGAGGCAGGTCGCCCTGTGCCGCTCGATCGCGGCGAGCAGTGCCGCGGGTGCCGGCGCCTCGACCGGCGCGACTGCCGCGCGGAAACGGAAAGGAAAGACCAGGAGCGCCCCGAGCCCGAAGGTGAAGCCCAATGGCGGACTGCCGGTATAGACATCGTCCGGCCCCGTGTGCAGCAGATGCCGCGCCACGACATCGGCCATCACGAGCACGTCACGGTGAAAATGTGCGCATGCCTTGGGCTTGCCGGTCGTGCCGGAAGTGAAGGCCAGCAGGCACACGTCGTCCGCCGCGGTATCCACGTTGGCGTAGCGGTCCGTTACGCTGGCCATCCGGCCTTCGAGCTCGCCGCCTCCCCAGCTCACGACTTCGCGGACGACGCCTGTCGCCTCGACGGCCGTGCGCAATTCCGGCAGCAATCGATAATCGCAAAGCGCGATCGCCGGCCGGGCTTTGTTGATGATCGCGGTCAGTTCCGACGCCCGCAGCATTGGCATGGTGGTGACCGCGATCGCGCCTGCCTTGATGACGGCCAGCCAGCAGGCGTACAGCTCAGGGCTGTTGTAGCCGCGCAGCAGCACCCGGTTGCCGGGCACGATGCCCGCTGCCTGGAGCACGTTCGCGATGCGATTCGCACGGGCCAGAAGTTCCCGGTAACTGATGCAGCCGGCATCGGTCAGGAGCGCTGGCCGGTCGCCGTGGCCTTCGGCGATCGCGTCGTCGAGCAGCGCGGTGGCGCAGTTCAGACG
>JBATEA010000096.1:0-1822 GCA_049663745.1 Steroidobacteraceae bacterium
GCATGAACGGAATCCGCACCGGATCTTGACCCGGTGTTGTTTCCTTGTCGGACATGGCTTCCCCCTCCTAGCGCACGGGACCCGGACGGCAGGTTGCGACAATATCGCCGTTGCCGGGCGCGTCTCAAGGGGAGATTTCGGGCGCCTCGACCGGTGTCAATTGGCCGGCCCGGGTCCGGTCAGCCGCCCGGGATGCCCGAAGTGGCCGGATTCAGGCCGATTCGGCGCGGTTTACGCTCTGCCGCCAGCCCTGGACCCATTCCACGAACTTGTCCGGCGCGAGCGCACGCGCGTAGTGGAAGCCCTGCGCAAAGTCGCAACCCATCGCAATGAGCTCCTGCGAAACCCTCTCGTCCTCGACGCCTTCGGCGACGACTGCGAGGTCGAAGGAATGCGCGAGGCCGATGGTCTGCTCCACGATCTTCCGGTCAGCCTTGCTGGCGAGCATGTTCATCACGAAGGACTTGTCGATCTTCAGTTCGTCCGCCGGGATTTCCTTCATGTACGACAGGCTGGAGTAGCCGGTGCCGAAATCGTCGACCGAGATCCGCACGCCGAGCTCACGCAGTTCGGTCAGCACGCGATGGCTGCGCTGCCGGTCGATCATGAGCGCATTTTCGGTGACCTCGACCGTCAGGCGTGACAGTTCCACGGACCACTGACCCGCGGCGCTCTTGATCATGTCCACGAGTCCCGGACTGCAGACCAGCGAAGGCGTGACATTGACGGCGACGCACATGCGCTGCAGCGATTCCGGCCACTCGCTCAACTGGCGCAGCGCACGATGAAATGCGAACTGCGTCAGCGGGTCGATCTGGCCCGTCATCTCGGCGACGTCGATGAAGATGTCCGGCGGGACGTTGCCGGATTCGGGCCGGTTCCAGCGCATCAAGGCCTCGGCGCCGACGACGCGCAGATCCGGCAACGCCACCTTTGGCTGATAATTCAGGATCAGTTCGCCATGCTCGAGCGCGCTCGCGAGTTGCGCCTCGAGGTCCCAGCCGGCCACGAGCTCATCGCCTTTGCGCGCCGCGTAGACCATGAATGGCTGCGATGTCTTCCAGGCTTCCAGCAGCGCGATCTCGCTGCTCTGCATCAAGTCCTCCGGCGTGCGCCCGTGCGCCGGGTACATGCCGATGCCGACCGATAGCCGGATCGTCGCCTGGTGGCCGCCGGCGGCGATCGGCTCGGTGCCGGCACGCAGGATCTTGTTGGCCGCGAGGATCGCGTGTCCCTGGTTGCGCAGGTTCGACAGCACGAAGGCAAACTTGCGGTCGCTGAGCCGCGTGAAATAGTCGCCAGGACGCAGCACCTGGGCCAGGCGGTTGCGCAGCTCGTCGAGCATGCGGCTTCCATTCACCTGCCCCGCGCTCGCGTACAGGCGCTCGAGCTGGTGCGCGTAGACCACGAGCACCGCGACGTCGTACAGCTTGCTCTCGCGCGCCGCGATGCGGCCGCGGATGGCCTCGAGGCAGTCCGAGTAACTGCTGTTTCCGATAGCAGGCATCGCGATGTTCACGGGCTTCCGTTCAGGTACCTGGCCAAGCGCCGGCGTTCCGCAACTGGCAGCCGACAGGGGCCACAGTGACAAACTGCCGCCGGGGCCGGCGTGACGGGACGCGCGAAAAATATGACAAACGGCCGCCAGGGGGCGGAATCCCGCCTGTTACCCCCCCAGTCGAAGCCCTTAACCGGCGGTACCTGCCGCCCTCCCTGCCACCTGCCTATACTGCCCGGCCGGGCGAAAACGCCGATCCTACTGGGGTCCAGGACATGTCAACTGTGCTTGCTGACAAAGCTGCCAGGGTTCACCGGAAGGCCC
>JBATEA010000097.1:0-1883 GCA_049663745.1 Steroidobacteraceae bacterium
TCGCCCTACGACCCCGAAAACCGGGACCTGAGGGCCTGAAGGCCGCACGGTGAAGCGTCAATCCTGGTCCGGACTTAGCCTGTTGTGGCGCAGCCTCGGCAGGCATCGCGGCTGGCGCGAGCAATGGCGCAGGGCGGAGCCCAAGCCGTCGTACGATGCCGTGATCATCGGCGGTGGCGGACACGGCCTGGGGACCGCGTACTATCTTGCCGCCGAGCACGGCCTCACGAATATCGCGGTCGTCGAAAAGGGCTGGATCGGCGGCGGTAATACCGGCCGCAACACGACGATCATCCGCTCCAATTACCTGTTTGACGAGAGCGCCAGGCTCTATGACCACGCCCTGAAGATGTGGGAACGGCTGTCGCAGGAGCTGAACTACAACGTGATGTTCTCGCCGCGCGGCGTGATGATGCTCGCCCACACGGTGCACGATGTGCAGGTGCTGAAGCGCCACGTGCACGCCAACCGCTGCAACGGCGTCGACAACGAGTGGCTGACGCCTGCGGAAGCGAAGGATTTCTGTCCGCTGCTCAATATCGGGGCGAGCTTCCGCTATCCGGTGCTGGGCGCTGCGTTGCAGCGGCGCGGCGGCACGGCGCGCCACGACGCTGTCGCCTGGGGCTATGCCCGCGCCGCCGATGCGCTCGGCGTCGACATCGTCGAGAACTGCGAAGTCACCGGCATTCGCCGCGATGCGGCAGGCAGAGTCGAGGCCATCGAGACCTCGCGCGGCCTGATCCAGAGCCGCCGGATCGGCGTCGTGGCAGCGGGCAACTCGAGCGTCGTGATGAAAATGGCGGGTGTGCAGTTGCCGCTCGAAAGTTATCCACTGCAGGCGCTGGTGTCGGAGCCGGTCAAGGCCGTGTTCCCCTGCGTCGTGATGTCGAGCAGCATCCACGCGTACATCAGCCAGTCTGACAAGGGCGAGCTCGTGATCGGCGCGGGTACCGACGCATACACCTCTTATACGCAGCGTGGCGCGCTGCACGTCAACATGCAGACACTGGAGGCGATCTGCGAGTTGTTCCCGTGTTTCCGCCGCCTGCGGATGCTGCGGAACTGGGGTGGCACCGTCGACCTGACGCCCGATCGATCGCCGATCATCGGCAAGACGCCGGTGCCGGGCCTGTATGTGAATTGCGGCTGGGGCACGGGCGGATTCAAGTCGACACCGGGTTCGGCGCACGTGTTCGCCTGGACCATGGCCAACGACGAACCGCATCCCATCAATGCACCGTTCACGATCGAGCGCTTCCGGGACGGCCTGGTGATCGACGAAGCCGCGGCCGCTGCCGTGGCCCACTGAGTCGGCGATGCTGCTGATCAACTGTCCCTGGTGCGGCGAGAGGCCCGAAATCGAGTTCGCCTACGGCGGACAGGCGCACCGCGTGCGGCCGCCGCGGCCCGCGGAACTCGACGACGAGCAATGGGCAGCCTATCTCTATGTGCGCAGCAACCCGAGGGGCCTGCACGCCGAGCGCTGGCGCCACATTCGGGGCTGTGGCCGGTTCTTCAATGCATTGCGCGACACGACGACGGACCGGTTTGCCGCCACCTACAAGATCGGCGAAGAACCGCCGGCGATCGAAGCTGCCAGCGGTGGCGGGCGATGAGTGGGTTTCGCACGGCGAGCGGCGGCCGGATCGACCGGACACGTCCGCTGCGGTTCACCTTCGATGGCGTGACGCTCGAGGGCCTGCAGGGCGACACGCTTGCATCCGCGCTGCTGGCAAACGGCGTGCACCTGGTCGGCAGGTCGTTCAAGTATCACCGGCCGCGCGGCATTCTCACGGCCGGCGCGGAAGAACCCAATGCGTTGGTCGCGGTGCGCCGCGATGCGGCGCGCTACACGCCCAACCTGCGCGCGACCCAGGTGGAAC
>JBATEA010000098.1:0-5207 GCA_049663745.1 Steroidobacteraceae bacterium
CTCGATTTCTATGCCGACTGGTGCGTGTCCTGCAAGGAAATGGAGAAGTACACGTTCCCCGATGCCGGCGTGCAGCGGGACCTCACCGGATTCGTGCTGCTGAAGGCCGATGTCACGGCCAACAGCGCCGCGGACCAGGCGCTGCTGCGCCGCTTCGGCGTCTACGGCCCGCCGACTACGGCCTTCTTTGGCACGCACGGGGGCGAGTGCCGCGGTTTCCGGCTGGTGGGGTTCAAGGCGGCGGCTGAGTTCCGCGAGCACCTGGCCCGGTTCGCGCGCGAATGCTGAAACTGCCGCGCCGCCTGCAATGGGCCGGCCTCGTGGTCGTCGCCGCCCTTGCGGGTGTCGGCGCCTATCTCGCGAGCCGCGCCCTGCTGGCTCCCGAACCCGTTCCGCCCGCCGAGCCGACGATTCATGCTGCCGTGATTCCGGAACGCCGGCCCGACATCACCCTCGCCGATCGGGACGGCAGGCCGCGAGCGCTCTCGGAGTGGGACGGCAAGGCGCTGGTCATCAACTTCTGGGCGACCTGGTGTGCTCCCTGCCGGCGCGAAATCCCGATGCTGAATGCGCTGGCGCGCGAACACCGCGAGCAGGGTGTTGAATTCATCGGCATTGCGGTGGATTTCCGCGAGGATGTGCTCAAGTATCTCGAGAAGATGCCGATCGACTACACGGTGCTGATCGGCGAGCAGGATGGCATGGACGCGGCCCGGGCCTTCGGCATCGAGACGATCGGCCTGCCGTTCACAGCTTTCACGGACCGCTCGGGGCGCATTGCCACGATTCACGTCGGCGAGTTGCACCGGCCGCAGGCGGACGTCATCCTGAGGCTGGTCCAGGAGGTCGACGCCGGCGGCCTGGACATGGCGGCCGCCCGGGTCCAGATGCGTGAAAAACTGGCTGCACTCGGTCGGTTCGAATCCGAAACCCACCCAGATTGACCGTTTTGGCGTCAAATCGACGCTGTTCGCCGCATTATCCCCGCAATATGTGGACAAAGTGAGCCCTCTCCGGTTCAATGAGCTTCCCGCGTGGCTCGCATGACCGGGGAATTGCGCGGCCGATGCACCGGATTCTGCTCATCAATGGGCCCAACCTCAATCTGCTCGGCCAGCGCGAACCGGGCCATTACGGGCGCGACACGCTCGCGGCGATCGAGGAGCGGCTGAAGACCCAGGCCGCGAGCCGGGATGCGTCGCTCGAGACCTTCCAGAGCAATGCCGAACACGAGCTGGTCGACCGCGTCCAGGCGCTTGCGCGGCAGCCCGCCGACTTCCTGATCCTGAATCCCGGCGCTTTCACCCACACGAGCATTGCGTTGCGCGACGCGCTCCTCGCGGTTGCCGTGCCGTTCATCGAAGTGCACCTGTCCAACGTGCATGCCCGCGAGCCGTTCCGCAGGCATTCCTATTTTTCCGACATCGCGGTCGGCAGCATCGCCGGCCTCGGGGCGCAGGGCTACGAACTCGCGCTCACGGCAGCACTCGACCGCCTCGACCGGCCCCAGGGGAAATGAATGGACATCCGAAAGATAAAAAAACTGATCGAACTGCTCGAGGAATCGGGGCTCGCCGAACTCGAGATTTCGGAAGGCGAGGAATCGGTGCGCATCGCCCGCTTTGCGCAGGGCGCCCATGTCGCAGCGCAGGGTCCGCCGGCACCGTTGCAGGCCCAGGCCGCGCCGGCGCAGGTTGCCGCCCCGGCCGCCGCAGCGCCCGCCGAGCAGCGCGATGAAAACCTGGTCACCGCGCCGATGGTAGGCACCTTCTACGCATCGCCGGCACCCGGCGCCAAGGCCTTCGTCGAGATCGGCCAGGAAGTCCGCGCGGGCCAGGTGCTGTGCATCATCGAGGCCATGAAGATGATGAACCAGATCGAGAGCGAGCGCGCCGGAAAGGTCGTCGCCGTACTCGCCAAGAACGGCGAGCCGGTCGAGTTCGGCCAGCCCTTGTTCGCGATCGAGTAATGCTCGACAAGATCGTCATCGCCAACAGGGGCGAGATTGCGCTCCGCATCCTGCGTGCCTGCCGCGAACTCGGCATCAAGACGGTCGCGGTCCATTCAACGGCCGATCAGAACCTGAAGCACGTGCTGCTGGCCGACGAGACCGTCTGCATCGGGCCGCCCCCTTCCCGGGACAGTTACCTCAATATGCCGGCGATCATCAGCGCCGCCGAGGTCACCGACGCTGTCGCAATCCATCCTGGGTACGGATTCCTGTCCGAAAACGCCGATTTCGCGGAGCGCGTCGAGAACAGCGGCTTCGTATTCATTGGCCCGCGCAGCGAGACGATCCGCCAGCTGGGCGACAAGGTTTCCGCGATCCGCGTGATGAAGGAGCACAACGTACCCTGTGTGCCGGGCTCCGATGGCCCGCTGCCGGCGGACAACGACGAATGCTTCCGCATGGCGCGCAGCATCGGCTATCCCGTGATCATCAAGGCCTCCGGCGGCGGCGGCGGGCGCGGGATGCGCGTCGTGCACAGCGACGCGACGCTGGTCAATGCCATCAATGTCGCGAAGACCGAGGCCCAGGCTGCTTTCGGAAACGATACCGTCTACATGGAGAAGTTCCTCGAGAAGCCTCGCCACATCGAGTTCCAGGTGATCGGCGACAATTACGGCAATGTCGTGTCACTCGGTGAGCGCGACTGTTCGCTGCAGCGACGGCGCCAGAAGATCATCGAGGAAGCGCCGGCACCGGGCATCACCCAGGCACAGCGCGACGAGATGAGCGAGCGCCTCGTGGCCGCCTGCGCGGCGGTCGGTTATCGCAGCGCCGGCACGCTGGAGTTCCTGTATGAGGACGGCAATTTCTACTTCATCGAAATGAACACGCGCGTACAGGTCGAGCATCCGGTCACCGAGCTCGTGACCGGCGTGGACATCGTCAAGCTGCAGCTGCGCATCGCGGCCGGCGAGCCGTTGCCGTTCCGGCAGCAGGACATCGTGTTGCGGGGACACGCGATGGAATGCCGGATCAATGCCGAGGACCCGAAGACCTTCGCGCCGTCGCCCGGGCCGGTGCGACTCTGGCACGCACCGGGCGGGCCCGGTGTGCGCGTGGACAGTCATCTCTATTCAGGCTACTCCGTGCCGCCTTATTACGACTCACTGATCGCCAAGCTCATTTCATATGGTGAAAGCCGCGAGACGGCGATCGCCCGCATGAGAAACGCGCTGTCCGAGATGGTCGTCGAGGGCATCAAGACCAACGCGCCGCTGCACCAGGAAATCTTCGGCCATTCCGCATTCAGGCAGGGCAGCCTCGACATCCATTACCTGGAACGCCGGCTCGGCCTCAAGTGACGACGGCGGCGGCCACCAGCCGATGCCATTCCATCAGCTCGTGATTGAACTCGGGGCGGCAGACCCTGGCCCCGCGGAACGCGCCTGTTTCAGGCTCGGGGCATTGTCGGTTTCGCTCGCCGACGCGGGCGATCATCCCCTGCTCGAACCGGCGCCCGGCGAAATGCCGCTGTGGCCGCAGACGAGGCTGTTGGCGCTATATCCCGTCGATGCGGATCCGGGTGTCATGGCCGCCACGCTGATGGCGGTTCTGGCCCTTCCGGCCGGCGCGATCCGGCATGAGCGGGTCGAAGACCGCATCTGGGAACGCGAATGGCTCAAGGACTTCCGGCCGATGCGGTTCGGCCGGCGGCTATGGGTGTGCCCCGGCGGCCAGGCTGCCGGCGCTTCCGATGCCATCGTGCTGGAACTCGACCCGGGCCTCGCATTCGGCACCGGCACCCACGCGACCACGGCCATGTGCCTGGCGTGGCTGGACGGCCATCCGCCGACCGGCTTGCGCGTTCTCGACTATGGCTGCGGCTCGGGAATCCTCGCCCTCGCGGCGCTGAAGCTCGGCGCCAGGACCGCCTGCGCCTTCGACATCGATCCGCAGGCCCTCGTTGCCACCCGTGACAACGCCGAACGCAACGGGCTTTCCGGGCAGCTCGAGATTTGCAGCATCGAGGATGCGCCACGGGGCACCTTCGACCTGGTGCTGGCCAACATCCTCGCCGGTCCGCTGCGGCAACTCGCGCCGGGGCTCGCGCGACATTGCCCTGCGGGTACGCTGCTGCTCTCGGGCCTGCTCGAAGGGCAGGCAACGGAAGTGGCAGATGCTTATGCTCCATGGTTTGATATCGAGACGGCGGCTCGGCGTGACGGATGGATCGCCCTCGCCGGCCACCGGCGCGCGGAGTAGGCGTGTACACCCAATGTCCTGATTGTGCGACAGTCTTTCGCGTCACCGCCGACGCGCTGCGCACCGCGCAAGGCAATGTCCGCTGCGGCGTCTGCTCGACGAGCTTCAATGCACTCGAGAACCTGAGCGAAGAGCCGTTCCGCGCCACGCCCGAAGGCGAGGAAGCGCTGGCCCTGGAAGACACCATCACGGTCGAAGAGGTGCCGGGCAACGAGAACATCGAATTGTCAACGGCCGCAGAAGGCGTTCCGACACCGGAATCGGCCGCCGAAGTCGAGGCAGCCGGCCCGGATTCCGCCAACGAACAGTCCTTCGAGTTCGACGCCAGCGCCGAGGATCTCGATCGCCTGTTCGTCGAGATGCCGGCGACGAATTTGCAGCACTTGGCGACCGCCGCTCGATCGGGCGAGCGGCGATCGACGCTGGCGATAGACCCGGGCGTGATCGCGGCTTCGCTGTCGGTCAGCGACGACGATGATTCGAAATTGCTGCCCCACGGCGATGAGCGACCCCGCAATGATCTCGCCAGCACCGATGAATTCCCGATCCTGATCCTCGATGAATCGGATGAAGATCCCGTGGTGCAGGAATCCGCACCGCCGCCAGTGGCTTCCTCGGCGCGAGAGCCCAAGCTGAAACCACGACCCTTCCGGCCAAATCCCTTCGAGGCGCCGCGTATTGTGATACCGGACGAGATGCGGAAAGGTCTTGCGGACGAGGCAGCCGCGATCGATGCCCCGGCCTTCGACGATCTGGAACTGCAGGATGGTCCGCGCCGCTGGCCCTGGACGATCGGCGTCGCGATCCTGATGCTCACGTTCGCGGCGCAGGTCGTATACGCGAAGCGCGAAGACCTGCTGCGCAAGCCCGCGATCGGGCCGCTGCTCGCCGAGATCTATTCGTTCGTCGGCATGCCGCTGTCGTCGCCGACGGATCTTTCCGCCTATGAACTTCGCCAGTGGGGCGCAGCGAGCGACGCGACGCAGGCCGGCCG